>NZ_LWGJ01001836.1:0-20931 GCF_001635845.1 Oleiphilus sp. HI0132
CAAACAGCGCTTGGTTAATGGTGTGGCGCAAATGCAATTTGAATATGGGCTCGATCTAAGTGGTGATGGCAAGGTGGAGCGCTATCTTACTGCCGATAACGTTTTCAGCTGGAATGATGTATTGTCGGTACGTGTTTTCGCTTTATTCAAAAGCAAGCTATCGGCAAGTTCGAATGAGAATCCGGAAAGAGAATTCAAACTGGGTACAGGTTTTGAGTTCGAGCCAGAAGAGCATGAACGGAGGTATAAATTCAAAAAGTTTCAGTCAGAATTTAGTTTGAAGAATACTTAGTTAATAACAGCGGTGATGAGCAAGGAGGCAATATGCACCTAAAATCAAAGACATATCCAATAAGAGCCATGCAACAATACGGAGCTACATTAGTCTTGTCATTAATGTTGCTGGCGATCCTCACAATACTCTCAACAACGATGATGCAAAGCAGTTACCTAAGCTTTAAATCTCAGTCTTCCAGAGTGGCGTTTCAACAAAGCAGTCATGAACTAAATCAGTTTCAGCTTCAAGCTGCGAAGCAAATAAAAAGCTTTATTGATTCTAGACGAGATAGTCATGTTGAGCTCAAAAAGTCATACTCAGAAGGCTTCAAGTTAATCGATGACTTGTTGAACCTCGAAGTAATTGCCGAAGAAGATAATGAATCGTTGACGCGAATTTTATCGTATTCAAGTTCACAGATGGAGATAGACGTTTATATCACTCAGAGCAGATTGCGTCCGGAATATTCCGGGAATAACTTGCTTCAGTACGACTCTTATAGTCAGCATATCGTGCAAAGGAGCGCAGATCAGCGCTATTTATACCTACAGCTGCACTGTATTAGCAAGCCAGTAATTGGTCAGAACCAAAGCGCCGTTCATCTTGTTGGCGATTTTCGTTTCGAGGTGTCGTGATGAAGACAAGTATGAATATTGCAGTTGTATGGTGTTTGTTTAGTTCTTGTTTGCTTTCTAGTAAGGCGTGTTATGCGAGTGAGCAGATGTCGACTGCTGCGATGTTAAGCCCTGCTATTGTTGTTTCAGCACCAAAGCGTGCTTTTTCGCCGATTGACCCACTTGGCTATGATGAGTTTAAAAAACACTATCAGGCACGTCGAGCGATGGCCTATGTCATTTCAGGGGAGGGTGAACTGCTTGTCATCGATAAAGATAATGCCGAGGGAGGGCAAGCATCCGAGGGGGAACTATGGGCTTATATACCCGAGGATCAAACACTCAAGCCTGAATACTTGACGAAGCCTGAATATGAATCCCTGGAAGAGAGTGGATTGAACCTGCTTGATGTCACTTACTATAGCTTTGATGCGAGAATATTTGATGAGCGTTCAAGTATTCATCCACAAGGTTGGGGGACTTTGTTGCTAGTGGGTATGGGAGTCAATAGTAGCCAGAGTCGTGAGCATAACAACAGGTGTCTCTTATTCGATATTACGGACCCTGGACAAGCACCCTCGTTAATGTCGGAATTTGAACACACTTCAATGGGGCCGTGTACAAGCACGCCTACCGCACTGACTCTCCCAGACGATTATGGTGGTGCCCCTCTTTGGTATTTGGCTTTTGGGTCGGGGGAGGGCACTCTACGGCCCGGCTTATTTCTTTATGATTTGCAAACAATGACGTTAGATAAAGAAGTCAGGCTTCGTCAATTTAGAGCTGAGGAAAGCAATGGTCATATAGGAGGAATTTCGGCAGCAGATATAGATCAAGACGGTCTAACTGATCTCTTATATTTCGGGACGATCGAGAAAGCTAAGGCTCAGGAAAGTGGTAGCTTGTACTCTCTGACCTTCACTAAATCCCTAGATACTGTTACCCCCTCAAGTGAAGGCAAGTCTTCCTCGTACCGAGGGCGGTATATGATTCCGCAGCTAGCAAAATTATTTGCAAGCAAAGGCGAAATTTCTCAAAAGCCCTTACTCAAAAGAGACTCTGAGGGAAAGGTTTGGTTATTCTTTTCGGCGGGCTCTTCGATTTATGGTTTGAGAGAAGATTTTTCCCGGCAGCGAACGAGTGAATTCCAGTTAAGTTCTAGCCGGGTAAAAAGTAGAGGCTGGTTCCGCACTCTAGCCAAAAACGAAGTGTTTACCTCAGCAATCGCCGACTTGGGAGAGATAATTGTCTTAAACTCGTTTCGCCAGGACTGTGATGATTGTTCAGAAACTGGTTTGAATACCCTGAAGCTATATCATGCTTTTAGCGGTGAAGAACTTACCGAGCTTTTATCAGACGAAAAACAGACCGGAGCATTAGCCGGAAATTTGTTGCTTGATGAAGCAGGCTTCCCGAGGCAGCGTATAGATCACCTGATATCTGATCCGTCCTTTCTATCTCTTCTAGCTAACGAGAACAAAAGCCTTTATGGAGAGGAGTCAGAACGCCTAGGCTTTGAGGTAGCCGACGGTATAAGGCGCTTATCATGGTGGCAGCGATGAATCGTTCTAGAGCCTTTACCTTAATAGAGTTGCTTGTAAGTTTGGCTATTGTTTCCATTCTATTTTCACTGGCATTGCCTTCATACGAGTCCTACCAACAGCGGAGTCGCCTGACTGAGGGAAAGGCTGCTTTATTACGTTTGCAGACTGAATTAGAGCGTTATGCAATGAGCTTTCAGCGCTACCCGCAAAGCTTGTCAGAATTGCTTTCATATGATGAAGACGAGTTAGAATCGGATCACGGCTACTTCAATCTCTATATTGACTCAGGCCTCAGTGATTGTGACGAAGGGGCTTGTTACGCATTGGTCGCTGAGCCGATCATTGAAACTCGTTCGGATGAGAGGTTGGAGTTATATTCTGATGGCCGTAGAGAAGGGCAATGGAATTAACCACAGCTAACATTCTTTCCACCGCTCGCTTCAACAATATCATCGCTGTTACTGTCGCGCCCTATTCTTAAGCGACCCTGGAAATTAATGATTAGGGCGCGCGCATATTTCTCGTCATTGTTTTCTGGGCAATAGATGTAACTTCCGGCACTACCAAGGGGAAAACCAAGGCGGGAAAAAACAACTCTGTTTGTCGGGTTGTTAAAGCTTATTGTTCCAGAAGGGATAAAAGGGGTTTTGAGCTGGAGTAATAGTTCGCTCTCATCACGTTTCTGGTCCTTGTCTTCGTCAATGAATATCATTGCGCCAGCTTGCCAACCTTGTTCGCACTGTAGGCCTGAAGAGGATGGGCATAAGGTAATGCGTGTTTGTCTGGCGAGCGCTTCTCTTTTTGCATGTCGAATGAATTGGCTCAAGTGGTTGATATTGCTGTCCGAACGGGCATTTTGGAAAATGTCATTGAAGGAAGGAATAACGACAAAGGTCAAGATAGAAACAATGGCCAAACAGGTGAGTAGCTCGACAAGTGTAATTCCACTTTGCCTGGATTTTTGTTCTTGATGGTACTTATTGCATCGGTGCATAACAGAAGGGGGCATTTTCATCACTCCTTGATAAAGATCATCCCTTGGAAAGAGTATTTTCTTGGTGATTGATATAAAATGCAAGTCGAAAACATATTGCTAAAGGAAATGAGAAACTTGAAAGTAATCATCGTTGGCGCTGGTGCAATCGGTATGATGCAAGCCAGAGAATTGGCGTTAAAGGGCATTGAAGTCGTGCTGCTTGATAAAAGTGCTTGCGGTACTGAGGCCAGTTGGGCCGGAGGTGGAATCGTATCTCCCTTATACCCTTGGCGTTACTCTGAGCCAGTCACGGCTTTGGCAAGCTGGTCTCAGTCCTACTACCCGAATCTCGCACAGTCTTTAGAGGCCGAGAGTGATATTGACCCGGAATTGACTCGCCATGGCTTGTTAATGCTTCAGGTCGAGGATAGGGAAGCCGCACTTAAGTGGTCTGAAGAGCATCATAAATGGATGGAAACAGTAGATGCTGAGAAAATCTATGAGCTTGAGCCTGCTTTGCGTGAAGGTGTTAAAGATGGTTTGTGGATGTCTCAAGTTTCCAGTATCCGTAACCCTCGTTTACTGCAGGCTTTGTATACCTCTTTGCAGCGTAACCCCTTAGTAACTATTCATGAGGGCGCTGAAGTCTCATCGTTTCTGACGAATAAAGACAAACTTGATGGCGTTAAGTTGCATAATGGTGATGAGCATAGAGCTGATGCCGTCGTCATTTGTAGTGGTGCCTGGAGTCGCAGTGTCGCAAAAAATGATGGTATTGAGGTTAAGCCGGTTAAAGGGCAAATGTTAATTTTTGATGCGCCTATTGGCCTGGTCAACCGGGTTGTGATGAACAACGGTAAGTATGTGATTCCACGTAGAGACGGAAAGGTACTGGCAGGTAGTACTCTGGAAGACGTCGGCTTTGATAAGCGCACAACGGAACAAGCAAAAGAGGAATTGGCAGATATGGCGATAGACCTCTTCCCAGGCTTGGCCTCCTGCCCTATCAGTGCGCATTGGTCGGGTCTACGCCCAGGCTCACCAGATGGCATTCCCTATATTGGCCAAATGAAGGAGTTTGACAACCTTTATATCAATGCCGGCCACTATCGCAATGGCTTGGTGCTCGCACCCGCTTCGGTTGCCTTACTCAGCGCTATTGTTAGTGGTGAATCGACGCCTATACCGAGTGAACCGTATAACCCTTTGATAAGAGTTTGAAGCTAATCTAGCTCAAGCTTCTTCAGCCGATAGCGCAGGGCTCTAAAACTAATTCCCAGCATTTTTGCAGCCGCCGTCCGGTTCCATTTTGTGGCGGCTAGGGCTTGTTCAATTTCATACCGTTCGATTTCTTCCAAATAGTCTTCCAGTGACTGTTCTGGAGGCCTCGCTGATATCCCTGCTTTAGCTGCGCCAGAGTTTTGTTCCCGGCTACCCAGTTCTTGCGCTATCCGGTGTGTCGTTTGTGGTGGCGCTTGAGTATTAGAAGGGCTTTGGATATCTGGGCCCGTTTCGGCTGAATCGGCGCTTAAGTCCAGATCTCCAAGTTCAATGATATTGTCTTCACACAGTGTGAATGCTCTTTCGATGATATTTTCCAGTTCTCGTACATTTCCTGGAAAGCTATACTCTGACAGGCTCTCAAGTGCTGCATTGGAGAGCTTTGCGTCTGTGACGCCACAGTCCCGGGCTATCTTTTCCAGGAAATAGTCTGCGAGTAAGGAAACGTCTTCTTTGCGTTCCCTGAGCGAGGGTACATCGAGTTTGATGACATTAATTCGATAAAACAAATCTTGCCTGAAGCTGCCATCTTCAACGAGTTTGGCCAGGTCTTTATGGGTGGCGCTAAGAATTCGGACGTTAACTTGAACCTCTTCCTGTTCACCAACAGGCCGGATTCGCTTTTCCTGAATTGCACGTAAGAGCTTCACCTGCATTTCAAGAGGTAGGTCGGCGACTTCATCTAAAAATAGAGTGCCGCCGTCAGCTGCCCGAAATAGCCCGGATTTATCTTCGATTGCTCCACTAAAGCTACCTTTTTTGTGGCCAAAGAATTCACTCTCTACCAGCTCACTAGGAATAGCTCCACAGTTGACCGGGACAAAGCGGCCGGTACTAGCGCGAGGGCTGTTTTGATGAATCATTTTAGCGACCAGCTCTTTACCGCTACCTGACTCACCAGAAATATAAATTGGAGCTTGGCTACGTGCCAGTTTATCGATCTGTTTGTTGAGCTTCTGAATGGCTTTTGTTTTGCCTTTTATGTGCTCGGGTTGAGTGCTAGAGGGACTTTCGTTTGCCTTACGTTTTGATAACTCTAATGCGCTGGTCACCAGCCCTCGTAGCTGATTAAGGTCAACAGGCTTTGAAATAAAATCAAAAGCACCAGCCTTAAGGGCACTGATGGCTGTTTCGACGTTGCCGTACGCGGTAATCATGGCAACGGGCATATCGGGATGATTTTTTTGTATGAACGACACGAGATCAATGCCGTTGCCATCAGGCAAATTCATATCGGTGAGACAAAGGTCAAAGCTTTGTTCACTTAGGTAGGCCTTGGCGTCCATGATTGTCGCACTGCTACAGGTGTCTATCCCCATACGCATGAGTGTGATTTCTAACAGCTCTCGAATATCAGGTTCATCGTCGATAATTAAGGCGCGTTGCTTGGTCATATATTGAGTCTTGTCTGTCGCTTAGAAAGCATTAAGAAGAATAAGCCTATTGTTAAACAATTCGCTTGTGGTGAGCAAATACAATTCGAAAGCACGCACCAAGCTTAAGGTCTTTAAGAGCCTGATAAGCCTTATTGTCTAGTCGATGGTTATCAAACTTCCAATGCTGATGAAATTCGGTACTGGCCGGGTTGATATAGTCCAGATGAGCTTGGTTTGCTTCGCAGATTTCTCGTGATAAATACAAACCAAGTCCTGTGCCCTGAGATTCAGTGGTGAAGAATGGTTCAAATAAATGATGGGAGTTCTCTTCAGAGACTCCTTCACCCTGATCGATTACTTCGATATAGGCTTGGCCATCCTTTGTGGTTTTGGATAGCAATATAAATAACTGTGCGCTGCAATCTGACTTTAAGCCATGCCTAAGCCCATTGTCGATCAGGTTGATAAACACTTGCTCCATTTGGCTTGGGTCAAAGCGTGCTGTTGCGTCTTTGTCTGCAAGTATAATATTAATTCTGTCTGATGAGTGCAGGTGCCCTTTATATTCGCCGACGATTTTATCAATCCAGTTGGCCAAGGTGATGTCTTCAACTTCTGGCTCTGTTCGACGACTAAGTTGCAGAGTGTTTTCAATGATCTGATTTACACGCTTTGAGTGACGCTGGATGATATCCGTCATCTTATGGTCTGCCGGGTCAAGGTTTTCAGACTCAGCCAGGAGTTGTGTTGCGTGGCTAATTGCTCCTAATGGGTTTCTAACTTCATGCGCTATACTTGCGGTTAAGCGACCGAGAGAGGCCAGTTTCATATGTTGAGCTTGTTGCGCAGTCTTGCGAGTATCATCTAAAAAAACCAGGATGTCAGACTCTGCTTCATTTTGTAAGCGAGAGAAATTTGCCTGAACCAAAGGTTTTTCCTGGCTGACTCGAAAGGGAGTTGTACGTACGCCGGGTGCTTCTTTCCATAATGTTAGCCTATCAGCAATCAAGGAAGGTAAGGGCTGCTTTTCCGCCAGGCTGACTAAATCCAGGCAGGCATGGTTGATTAATTTAACCTCGCCTTGCTCACTACAGACGATAATACCTGTTCTCATGCTCTGGATAATCTGGTGGTTAAGCTTTTCCAGCTTTCTTAAATCTTGCTCTTGTTGTTTAAGTAAAGATTCATTTTCCGAAATCTTGATCGACAAATATTGGAGTATATAGGCACTCGCAAAGTACATGCAGCCAATCAGACCTGTCCGCGGGACATCGGAAAGTGAATTGAAGCCGTTAAGGAAGCGCTCACCCTCAATTAAAATAGTAAGCAGTGTGGCCCAGGCAGCGAATGAAAGTCCTATCCGTCCTCGAATAATGATATTACCTGCGGCGACACTGATAATGATCAGGTTAGCCAAACCACCAGAGATACCCGAGGCAAAATAGAACAAGGCATGCAAGAGCAGTATATCGAGAAGTAATGTAATAAAAATTTGCTTGGGGTGAGCGTCGATGAGAAAGCGAAATGCGAGTAGCCAAAAGAGGTTCAGCCCTAAATAAATTGGCGTAAGCGCCTCAAATATTAGAGGTGAGCGAAATTCTTGTACCACGCTGTGTTGCGATATTGATATTCCAAATAGCAGAATACTGACAACGACTCGATAAAAGTTATAGTAATTAAAAAGAGACTGGCTTTGCGGGGAGGTTTCCATAAACTTGGTTCTTGGGTCGTACTTATTCTGGTGTGGTAGGGGCGCCCGGATTGTTCCAGAGCTTTACCTGATTTCTGCCGTTATTCTTAGCTTCATACATTGCAATATCGGCACGCGTGACGAGCTCGTCAGCAGTCTTGGGGGACTTTTGAGATAAGCTGGATACACCAAAACTTGCAGTAAACTCGATAATATTGCCGTTTGATTCGAAGGCAGAGTTTGAAAATTCTTGGCATAGGGTGTTGGCAACATGCTCAGCTTCATTCAATGAGGTATCAACAAGCAAAATAATAAATTCTTCACCTCCGTAGCGCGCGATGATATCGCCTGAACGTGTGATAGTGTTTTTTAGAATTACTGCGGCATGGCGGAGGCATTCGTCTCCAGTTTTATGCCCATAGTTATCATTGATCGATTTGAAACGATCTAAATCGCATAATATGACAGACAACTCGCGGCGGTGCCGTTCAGCTCTTTTTAGCTCGATATGCAGGCGTGATTCAAAGTGCCGGCGATTGAATAGAGTGGTCAAGGAGTCGGTTGTAGAGGCTAACTCCAGGCGATTATTTGCTTGCTCAAGCTCGGTGAGCGCTCGTTGCATGGATTGAGTCCGCTCACGGACTTTGGACTCTAGCTGGGCATTGATAGTGGTTTGTGTTTCCAATAATTGCTCTTGCGACTCTCGTAGCCTCTTTTCACTTGAAAGTACAGATTCCTGGCCGAGAATGCGCATTTCTTTTTCACGGTTTATTCGGTTGGCTAGAGCAAGAGAAAGCAGGGATACCAAAAATAGAACACCAATTTGCCCTGCATTATTGGTAAAGAAATTGGCCGTCACGAGCCCGAATTTAACCGCGCCTAATGTACCAATCCCCAAGAAAGTTGTGGTCCAGGCGAGGCAGTAGTAGCGAGCATCAGAATGTCCCCGGAACAAAGCGATATACCCGAGTAGCATTGACATGGTGCAATTGATTAAAGCAAGAGCGCTGTTTAGACGTATCGTAATGCTATATGAAATGATAAAGGTCAGCACAAATGAGATGCTGGACACGACTGCTAAAGCTTGTGCAATGCGATAAGCTTTTGGGTTGGTTTCTTTGAGCTTTAAAAACTCAATAATCAGCACTAAAACGGTAATATTACAACCGCCGATAAAAACGGATATCGCGTAGCTATTCCATTCTAGAGCCTCTGGCCATAGATAGGCAAAGCCATAACCCTTTAGGCTTATTTGAAAGAGCAAGTAACTGAAAACGAAAAGAACATAGTAGAAATAGCTCATTTCCCTGATAGAGAAAAATAGCAATAAATTATAGATGACCATGATGCCGATGACGCCTGCCCAGATACCTTGCATCAGGTGGTCGTCAGAAGAAAATTTGGCATGACTCTCGGTGTCCCAGAGTATTAATGGTGCTTCGATAGTTCCCGCGGAAGCGATTCGCATGACGAACTCATTGCTTCCTTTGTTCAGTGTATACGGTAAAACAAAGTTTTGATGGCTTATTGGTCTTTGCTCAAAGGGATAGGTGTCACCGACTACATGCTGAGCAACAACTTGCCCTTTATTTACTTGATATAGTTCTACCTTATCCAGAAAAGGAATGGCTAGCTCTAGGTAAACATCGCTGGGCTTGTTGCTTGGGTTATCAATTCTAAACTTAAACCAAAAAGCTGAGTTGGTGAAGCCAAAGTTTGGGGAGGCTCGTTGTATGTGCTTCCATGCGTGTGTTTTATTTAGAATTGTATTAATACTATGGCGATGCTCCTCATCCTCTAAGTAGAGCATTTTTGAGCCTATCGGAATGCCTTGGCTTTTACCTGGTGTGTAAATTGTTGTGGGTGTAATACTCTGGTTAGGCGTAATGAAGCGGGTTTGGTCTGTTATCGATAAATTATCAGCATGAGCGCAGGTCACTGACATGAGTGCAATAATAAGCAAGCAGCAGCTAAAAGAACGCTTTATCAAATCCCTAATCTGGGGGCACATGGATGAGAGCACTAACAAACCTTGAACTAATGGCGAAAGAGTTGGACTGAAAAGGTCGTAATTTCCAGTTGATCTTTAAAAGTATAGGGCAAGTTGAGTGCTTGTCACGTTGACCAAGGATAAATCAACGTGACGAAGTTGGTATTCGTGGGATCTTACGTCTAAAGCGCTAGATCGATCTGAACAGGGCAATGGTCAGAACCCATAATATCGTTGAGAATATCGGCGGCTTTGATGTTGTCGCGCAAGCTTTGGGAGGCGAGGAAGTAATCAATCCTCCAGCCTACGTTCTTCGCACGGGCGCCGGCTCGATAGCTCCACCAACTATATTTGACGGTTTCAGGGTTTAGTTCTCGGTAAGTGTCTATAAAACCAGACGCAACGTAGCGGTCTAAACCGTCAATTTCTGCCTGCGTGTAGCCAGCACTTTTATTGTAGTTGGGCTTGGGACGGGCCAGGTCGATGTCTTTGTGCGCAACATTCAGGTCGCCACATAAGATAACTGGCTTGCTTTCTTCGAGTTTCTTTAAATAATCATTGAAGTCTTTGTCCCACTCTTGACGATAAGGCAAACGTTTAAGCTCACTACCAGAGTTTGGGGTGTAGACAGTAACCAAGTAAAAGCCGTCATACTCAGCAGCAATCACTCGACCTTCCTGATCGTGCTCTTCAATTCCCATATCGTATTGGACAGAAATAGGTGCGTGTTTGGTCAGAATAGCTGTGCCTGAGTAGCCTTTCTTCTCGGCAGAGTTACAGTAGATATGATAGCCCTCAAGATCTTTAAGTGCTTCCATCACCTGATCATCCTGGGCTTTGGTTTCTTGCAAGCATAGAACATCTGTTTCCATAGATTCGAGAGAGGAGAGAAAGTCTTTCTTCATCACCGCTCGAATACCGTTAACATTCCAAGAAACCAATCGCATTATAAAACCTCTCTTTAAATCAAATAACGTACACCAATTAATGCTCGCTAGAGCAGACGTACAGAAACGAGGGAGAGAGTTTAGTGAAAAAGGTTAAGGAAGAACAGGCTTAGGCACGATTTCGCAAATGACAGGTCAGTGGGTTCGCCGTAATTTGGTGTACACGAACCACCCTGTTATGGTGGTGAGGGAGTGTGGGGCCTTATAGGGTGCGCACTGCGCACCGCTAGTCGTGGCAAGGAGGCCTAGGGCGCTACGAGCCGCTGGCCTCATTAATGTCAGTCACATTCTGAGGATTGCTCAATTCCTCTAGAACTTCTGGTTTGCCCTTACATGCTTGAATAATCAGCTCCTTATGCTTGGCAAGTAAGAGGCCAAAGGATTCTGCTTGAGCTTCATCTACACCCGCTATTTGGCTTTCAATTAAGGTCGTAAATTGCTCACCAAGCTCTAGCATTTTGTCGTGAGCGTCTGCATCTTTTTTGTTTTCAAACATGGCACCGTCCCGATCACATTTCCACATTGCAATGACTGGCATGACTCTTCTCCATCAAGCGATTATCAATTTAACTGTATATTAATACAGTATCGGGTTTAGTCAACCATTGTTTTTTGAACTTTTTGCTGCCATGGTGTTCTTAAGAGAATATTAGGGGCAGGTTGCGACCCTAATATTCTTTTAAGAACTTATGTTGCAGAAGAAACCATTTATGAACAAAGTCTTTTTATACTCTAGCTATTTTATCTTCGTCTTATTCGGGTTTAATGCATATGCTGAGGGAGAGAATACTGTCTCAATTGGAAAGTTTTCTGAATGGGGGCTGGAGGAATGGGAGTCGGTCGAATTCAATGATGAAACCTCTTATCGTTTGAAAGACGAAAGTGATAATCCCAAACTGAAGGTTTTGCATGCAATTAGTCAAGCTTCTGCTTCGGGTATGTTCAAGAAAATGAAAGTGAATATACAGAAGACTCCCTTTTTAAATTGGCGCTGGAAGGTCAATAAACCCTTAGCGAGTTTGCCTGAAGAAACGAAGCAAGGCGATGACTATGCTGCGAGAATCTATGTAGTCGTTTCTGATGGCTGGTTTTTCTGGCAAACCAAGGCCTTGAATTATGTCTGGTCGAGCCGGGAAGATGCGCCAGCAAGTTGGCCCAATGCTTATGCGCCTGACAACACTCTGATGATACCCTTACGAAATAATAGCGACGGCGCAGGGCAGTGGCATATAGAAAAACGAAATATTCAGGAAGATCTGAAAGCCTGGCTCGGCAAATCCTATGACGAAGTTGAGGCGATTGCGATTATGACTGATGCCGATGACTCCGGGTCGAATGCCGAAGCTGAATACGGTGATATATTCTTTTCGGAACGGTGATAGGGATTTCACGGATGGTCAAGTTGCTGAAATCCTGCAGTCTTAAAAACGCGCCATTCCCGTAGTCTTAAAGACGCGTCATTCCCGCAGTGTGTTAAGCGGGAATCCATTTTGCTTGATGCGCCGTGCTAGGTATCATGGATCCCGGCTGAAGAGCACACCGGGATGACGATAGTGCACCCTAATGCCAAACAACCGCTTGGCGTGCTTCATACCAATCATCCAAATGAGGCTTGTAACTCGACTCAATAACATCTCGCTTCATCTTCATCGTCGGTGTTAGGTGCCCGCTGGCGATGCTCCACTCATCACTGACAATCGTCACGAACTTGATATGCTCATGAGGGTCAAGTGTAGAGTTTACGTCCTTGATTAAAGATTGAAAGCTAGAGGCAAGCTCTGCTTTAAAGTCATCACAGCTTGTTTTTTTGGCCGATGATTCGGCTAATACTACCAATGCGTGAGGTTGTGGGTACTCAGCGCCCGATACACAAACCATCTCAATGTCTTGATGGCCAATAATCTTATTCTCTATTGGCGCTGGCGCAACGTATTTACCTTTACTGGTTTTAAATATTTCTTTGGTTCGTCCGGTAATCTTAAGGCGTTTAAGTTCATCAATTTCACCACGATCCCCGGTTTTCAAATAGCCATCTTCAGTGAACTCAGCCTTGGTTTTCGCCTCATCCTTGTAGTAACCCATCATCAGGGTAGGGCTCTTGATTTGAATTTCACCTTGCTCACTGATTCGACAATCAACACCAGGTAAAGGTTCACCTACGTAACCAAGGCAACTTCTGCCTGGCTGGGACATATGAGAATAACCAAAGTTTTCAGACATGCCGTAGCCTTCGAGGAGTTCAAGACCAAGCTTTTGGTACCAGGCAATCGTATCTTGACTTAGTGGTGCAGAGCCACTCGCAGCATAGCGTACATCCTGCAGACCAAGCGTCTTCAATACGCGTTTTTTCATATAGCCTGACAGTAAAGGAATCTTCATCAAACGATCGAGCTTTTGTTTTGGCATCTTGGCAAAGACACCTGTCTGGAATATTGTCCAAATTCGAGGAACCGCCAGGAACAAGGTAGGGTTTGCTCGGTTCAAGTCAGCGACAAAGGTATCGAGTTTGTCGGCGAAAAATAATTGAAAGCCAACAGATATAGAGGCCATTTCGACTACAAAACGCTCCATCACGTGTGCCAAAGGAAGGTAAGAAAGCATTCTGTCTTGATCAGTCACTTTTAATGAGGCTATCGCGCCTTGTGCAGCATAGGCCATGCTATGGAAAGATAGCATCACGCCTTTGGGGTTCCCGGTGCTACCAGAGGTATAAACAATCGTGGCGATTTCATCTGCTTCGCGAGCTGTATTTTCACTTAAGGCTTCATTCTTTGCGACAATCTGATCCCAGCTAGTATACTTTTGCTGCACTTCTTCCGGGCTTAAGTCAAAGGAAATACAGGGTAAGCTTTCTGGAATACCGTCTTTCATATCGTCCCAATCATCAAGCTTACCAGCGAATAGGACTTGTGCTTCGGAATGCTCAAGTATATAGCTGACGGTATCGGCGTTTAGGGTTGGGTAGAGCGGAACGGTAACGTGTCCTGCCATCCAGATTGCCCAATCCGCCATGACCCACTGAGCGCAGTTTTTTGACAGTAATGCTATGTGGCTCTTGGCTGGTAAATTAAGAGTCTTCAAATAGTTCGCCATCTTTCTGGCTTCAGATACGGCTTGTTGCCAGGTATAGGTTTTAACTTGTCCATTGCCAAGAGGTTGCGTGAGGTAAATGTCCTGGGCCTTTTCCTTTTCCCAGCGATAAACATGTTCAAGTGCGAGTGGAATCTTTCTATCGTTCATTATTATTCCTTTGTAAACGTAGCTATTAGATTGTTATTGGTTTTTAAATTCTGCAGGAGAATTGTACAGATAAGGAGCGTTAATCCCTTGACCCTAGGTTTTAAAATATTGACGCTGGGTTGCACTTGTGGAAGGCTCAACCTAAAGGTTGGGCAGCTACAACAAGCTCAATTGGTCACTAGTAATCTCGTTATATGAGGTGCCTAAGAAGCTGACTACACCATCGACAATAGGTGCGATTTGTCTGGCGAGATACAGGTCATAATCAAGTGGTGATACAAGGTGTTCTATAGGCTCAGGCCCATTCACGGTATAACAATAAGAGACCCAGCCGCCATTTTCATAACGTGGCGCCTTGCCTTCGCTGACTAGCCACTCGTCAGCTTTTTTGGCGGCTTGGGCATGAGGGGGTATATTCGAGGTGTAATCTCTGAGTTTTCTTCTTAAGCGCTTTCGATAGATCAACTGGTCGTCGTATTGCCCGCTTCGTATCCCGCTAAGTAATTGTTTGAATAACTAGGCAACTCGGGTTATTCTAAATTAAGACTGTTTGTCTTCTTTGTACTCTTCAGACTGCAATTTACCAATCCCTTTTAAACGATCTCTAGGATTGACGAGCATTGGTCTGGTTAGAAGTAAGTTGTTTGGATATATAATAACTTCACGCGCTTCACTGATTAGTTTAGTGCTGAATAAGTTAATTTCAGAAATATACCCCTCGACGTAATTATCGCCATCAATCACTCTGACGAAGTTGCCACGCCTGAATGACTTTTGCACTAAAAGAATAAAAAATGAGGTGATGTTACTTAGTACCGACCACCCGGCGAATAACGCCACACCAGTGACCGCCAGAATACTGGCAGACAATGTCAGGAGTCCTTTGAAGTCAAAACCCCATACAAATAGAGTGACTACCACTGTTCCGATTAACAGCAACACATTTACTGCAGCGAGCGCGGTTTCTTTCGATTTGTCTTTTAGATTTCCGTGCTCTGCATGTGCGATGATTCGTGGTCGTAGTACGTATTTAAAAAAGCCGTAGATAATGATGATAACCAACGTTAGCAACACATTTACTTTGTACATTGAAAACCAGGCCAAAAGCTCATCAAACATTTTTTACCTCAAGAATACTTTGCTTCAACTTCATACTTATTGTCTGTCTACGAGCATAAGCTATTCATAGTTTACGCTCATTCTATCTTCACTCTGGATATACTCCGACTCGGGGTCCACAAGCGCTCGTCCTGCCATTGCGGTGCGACCCAGCAACATAGGATATCGCATATTAGAGCGGTCAGTTAAGGTGATGGGTATCGTCCAATGACTTTTCCCAATGCAGACACTCGCTTCAATCAAGCAACGCTTCTCTTTAGCCTCATTATTGGTTTTAACAAGCCTTTTGTCGACGAGTTTTGCTGACCGTCTACTCGCCCTTCGGTCAGGAAAGACATCCTTTGGTAAATCAAAACTGACCCAAGTTTCATTATCCCTCTCTTCATACTCAATATTTTCGACGTGCAAAGATGAGTTGTTAGCGCCGGTGTCAACTCTTACCTGAACGTTGAATAAATGTAGTCCAGGTAGGTCAGCGTACTCGACTGCACCCAGTAAGATCTTTCCATCAAGGTATTTCGCGAAGGAACTTCCCACAATTGTTTGCTCCTCACTTAGGTTTCCATTCTTTGAAAAGTTATCATGGCTCATTTAACAATACCTCGGATTCACTGACCAAATTGTCATTCATTAGCTCTAGATTTTCAGCCACTTCGTTTGGCTTGGAAAAATAAGCAATATGAAATAATGCTTCACCCTCCTGTGCTAATGGGATGTTCTGTTTACCAATAATAATACCCTTAGCATGACTCGTGATGGTGTCTAATACTCGACCAAACGGGTCTTGAATATCTGCCAGCGCATCGCCTTTCTCCACGAGCTCACCAAGCGTTCTTTTATAACGGATAAAGCCACTGTCAGTTGACCTTACCCATCCTGACTGCCTAGCAATAAAAGGTTCATATTTAAGCTTGCTTCGTCGTTTGGTAAGCATATCTAATGAACGCATAACGTTAACGATGCCTCTTACACCCGCACGAATAGATAATTCATCAAATCGCAATGCTTCACCTGCTTCATATAAAAGTACTGGTACGCCCAGTTCTCCAGCAGATTCTCTCAACGATCCATCCCTTATATCGGCATTAAGTACAACAGGCACGCCAAAGGCTTTTGCAAGTTCATTTGTTCTTTCATCATCTAAATTTGCTCGTATCTGTGGCAGATTTGAGCGATGAATCGCACCTGTATGTAAATCAATCCCGTAGTCCGATTTTGAAACGATCTCTTTCAGAAACTGGTTTGCAATTCTTCCTGCTAACGACCCTTTAGTCGAGCCGGGGAAGCTTCTGTTTAAATCTCTTCTGTCAGGTAGATAGCGGCTTTGTGAAATGACGCCATAAACATTTACAATGGGGACTGCTATGAGCGTTCCCTTCATTCCTCTAAGTTGTTTACCTTGAATTAGGCGACTAATAATCTCAGTACCATTTAACTCATCACCATGAATCGCAGCGCTAACGAACAATACCGGGCCATCTTTTTTACCGTGTTTCACGTATACCGGCATCGACATTTCGGTGTCGGTATACAGCGCAACGGTGGGCATTTCAATGTATGCTGATTCACCCGGTTTGATGTCACGTCCTGCTATGGAAAAGCTCTGTCTCATTGTAATATCTCAACTAATATTTGCATTGTCTCAACTAATAACTAACCTTTCCCTTTAGTTTTGGTTGCGTTGGGTTTTGCCTTCTTTTCGATATGCGAAATAATCATCCCCGCTACATTTTTGCCGGTAGCCGTTTCAATGCCTTCTAGCCCCGGGGAAGAGTTCACTTCCATGACAACGGGCCCGGTAGCACTTCGAAGAATATCTACACCGCACATTGATAAGCCCATTGTCTTTGCTGCATCGACTGCTGTTTTTCTTTCAGCTGGCGATAAGCGAACTATTTCAGCCGAGCCCCCTCTGTGTAGGTTTGAGCGAAACTCACCAGGCGCAGCCTGACGTTTCATTGCAGCAACGACTTTATCTCCCACCACAAGACAGCGAATATCAGCACCATTTGCCTCCTTAATGTACTCTTGTACAAGGATGTTTGCTTTTAGACCCATAAATGCCTCAATGATGCTTTCGGCTGTCTTTGTCGTTTCCGCTAATACAACACCAATGCCCTGAGTGCCTTCCAATAACTTAATGACAACGGGTGCGCCACCGACATTCTTAAGTAAGTCATCTATCTTGTCAGGCCGATTTGCGAAACCTGTTCTAGGTAAACCAATCCCTTTTCTAGATAACAGTTGTAAAGAACGAAGTTTGTCCCGTGACCGGCTAATCGCGACCGATTCATTAATACAATAAGTTCCCATCATTTCAAATTGTCTGACGACCGAAGTACCGTAGAAAGTAACCGAAGCTCCTATTCGTGGAATGACAGCGTCATAAAGAGGTAAGGGCTTACCTTTGTATCTCACAGAAGGTTTGGCGCTGGTAATATCCATATAACAATGCATTGTATCGATGACATCAACAGTATGCCCCATCTCTTCTCCTTCTTCTTTTAGTCGGCGAGTAGAGTAGAGCTCTGGGTTACGGGATAGGATTGCTATTTTCATTGGGATACCTCCAAACATTGTCAGTTGAGCTTGTGTAAATCTGTCGTAATTTTGGGCCTGATTTTTTAAAGCGTAAAACGAAAAGAATTTGTGTTGACGACAAAATTTATTAGGTGGTCGAATGACGAAACTAGTATGACAATAATGAGGATAGTGCTATCAATCAGTTGTTTTGGAATCTACTATGATGAACGTCTTAACAATGCCTGACAGATTAACCAAGAGTCAGATAAAAGAAAGTTTTTATAGAACCTACAAGCTAGTAAACCGAGTCACTAACGGAGTGAGTACCGGCGAGGTTTTTAAGCAGGGTGAGAGAGTTGCTTATTGTGAGGGTTTAGATAGTGATGAACCATTTCAATACCTCAAGGGTGTTGTTGACAGTCATATCAGGAACGAAATTAGACTGAGAGAAAATAGCATGCCTGACCTAACAGCATGGTATCGCGCAATTTGTGAGACCCTTCCAATTGAAAGCCGCAAAACGAACGACATTATCTGTGAACTTTTTAAAGCAGGTCGCGAGTATGTTTCGCTAAGTGACTTGGCTGGGAAAGCCGAGATATCAAATACCTCTGAATTATGCTTTTTGTTGTCAAATTTAGCACGAAAAATGTGTGACTCTATACCTTATGAACCGCCCTGCCAGGGTGATGGTCGCGATGCATACCTGGCCTTAATTTGTGATAGTTCTCCTTTAGGTGATAGGGTTAGACTTAATTGTCTCTTTAGTACTATATTTAAGGACTATTGGCATAAATAGGTTAGCTCGCTGGCCTTAACATAGGCGACATCATGGACATTGAGTTATTACGTACATTTTTGGAAGTAAAGAATACGCGTCACTTTGGTAAAGCGGCTGAAAACTTATACCTTACCCAAGCAGCGGTCAGTGCTCGTATCAAACAATTGGAAAATGTATTAGGTGCGAAGCTTTTTACTCGCTTTAGGAATAACTTACAATTAACGGTGACAGGTGAGCGCCTTATTAATCATGCCGAAACAATTATCATTGCATGGGAAAGAGCTCGCCAAGATGTATCGCTACGAAAGAAACAAAAACACGTAATTTCTCTCGGTGCCACAACAGGTCTTTGGGACCTGGTGCTGCAAGACACATTGCACCGACTTCATCGCGATTTTCCAGAAATGGCATTGAGGACGGAAGCGCACAATCCAGATATCTTAACCCGGCACCTAATGGAACGTACATTGGATGTGGCGCTTATTTATGAACCAGCGAAACTCAATGACTTGGTATCTATACCCATAACCCCCGCCGAACTGATTTTGGTTAGCACGAATGCTGACGCAACAGCAGAGGAGGCAGTCCAGCAACGTTATATTGCCATTGATTGGGGTTTGTCGTTTCAAATGAGTTTTACTCAGGTGTTTTCAGATAATATATCACCTATTCTTCATACTACGCTTTCACGAATAGCGCTTGAATTTATGCTTGAATTTGGCGGCAGTGCCTATTTACCATACCGTTTAATTGAACCCTATATCGACAAAAGCCTTTATCAAGTTGCCGATGCGCCGGTCATTGCTAGACAAATCTTTGCGTGCCATCATCGAGAGAACATTCATACGAACGAGATAGAAAACATTCTCAATGTTATTAGGGCGCTTGAAATGCCTGTAGAAGACGCTCCAGAGATTGAAGTGCCAGAAATAATAGAGATATAGAGGGTTATGACATGTTAAGTATTATCCAGCTCTCTGACGATGGTAAGAGTCAAGAGCTCGAAGCAATGTCGATTGATGATCTAATTTCCGGCGACTTACTCACGAGCCAAAAGCTGTGGATTGATCTTACGACCGAAGATCATGAAATAATTAAACGTTTGCTCACAGAGCTAAATATTGACCACCTTGCTATTGAAGATACCCTGCGAAAGAGCCACCCGTCAAAAATCGAGTTTTTTGACGAGCACTTATTTATTTTGTATCGCGGAATTCGTGCCATTGAAGATGATATATCTTTCCAACATCAGTCGATTGGACTCATTGTTAAAGACAACATTCTGGTTACTGTTCACCCGGTTAAATCGGTTGGGGTAGAGCAATCTAAAAAAGCCTTGCGTAAACTCAAACATATATCTCCTATGACGGTCGCTATTCAAATAATGAAAGCAGCATCGAGTGTTTACCTCGAGAAGTTGCTTAATTTTGATACTCAACTTAGTGAGATTGAGGAGCAACTCGAAAACAATGCAAATGACCAACAGTTGAAAGAGCTGACAAAGTTTAAGTCGCGGCTGGTAAAACTGACGCGGACATTTAATTATCATACGGACATAAGTGAAGGCTTACATAAAGAAAGTGATGAGTACGCATATTTCGACAAGGCAGCTTGCGAGCATGCAATTAACGACTTAGATGATCGTTTCCAGCGCCTTTTTACACTTGCTCAGATGCACTACGATATTTGCGGAGATTTGATCGATGGTTATTTATCGATATCAGCGCATCAGCTGAATGAAACGATGAGAGTTTTAACGGTCATCACCGCTGTGTTTGTGCCACTAAGTTTTTTGGCAGGGCTATATGGGATGAACTTTGACTATATACCTGAACTCAAGGTTGAGAACGGCTATTTTTACCTGCTCGCAATCATGTTGTCGCTATCAACGGGCTTAGTTTATTGGTTTAAGAGAAAGCGCTGGCTGTAAAAGCCAACGTTCAATTGAAAAAGTTAGCACTAAGCTTGACCTATCGAAATAGAGATTTCAACTAGAGCGTACAAACAGCAAGAAAAGCTTAGTCGGCTAAAGCCAAAAACTGCCGTTGAAGGGCATTGTCGAAATGGCCTAGTTCTCCTGATTTAAAGATGTCGAAGAATTTTGATTTTGAAGCACTAAGCACTACCTTTCTGACAGTCTGTCTTCTCCACAAAGTAGACATCTGAGAGTTGTTAGATTCGAATCGGTTTGTCTGATACCTGCCAAAAATATCATTACAGAGCCGGAGGTTTGTATAACGCTCATTGCTCGGCTAATATGGATTCTAAAATCGCGTTTCAGAAAAAGACTATTAAACATGTTGCATGATTTCAATGTCCTGCCATTTCTCAGAGCATCCTTTTGTTTCTTGAGCCTTTGTTTATTTAGCGTCCAAACGACCTCGAAAGAACTTCACTTTGTCACCGTTGAGCATGCTCCGCATAGTTTCGTAGAAGCTGGGAAAGTCGTCGGAAGCGTTACACAACTGCTACATGAGATTTTTGAAACAATGGGCTATCAGCTGGAGATTACTTCGGTCCCAGCAAAAAGAGCACTTTTAATGGTGGAGGGCGGTCTTGTTGACGGGGTATAT
>NZ_LWGJ01001837.1:0-1710 GCF_001635845.1 Oleiphilus sp. HI0132
AAGAACAATGGTTTGCACATCGAAATCCAAATCGATGCGACTAGCCCAGTTGGTTCAACTGACGCTGCTGGCGTTAAAGATTTGATCATGGAAGCGGCACTGACCACTATCATGGACTGTGAAGACTCTGTTGCTGCGGTTGACGCAGAAGACAAAGTGACGACTTACGGCAACTGGTTAGGCCTAATGAAAGGCGATCTGGCTGAAGACGTAAGCAAAGGCGGTAAGACATTTACACGTGTGATGAATGCTGACCGTGAATTCACGGGTGTTGACGGTAATACTTTCTCTTTGAAAGGTCGTTCAATGTTGTTCGTTCGTAACGTAGGTCACTTGATGACTAACCCTGCGATTCTTTTGGAAGACGGTTCTGAAATTCCTGAAGGCATCATGGACGGTGTTGTGACAGCGCTTATCGCTATTCACGACTTGAATGGCAATAGCCCATTCAAGAACTCTACAACAGGTTCTGTCAATATCGTTAAACCTAAGATGCACGGCCCAGAAGAAGTGGCTTTTGCTAACGAATTGTTTGCACGTGTTGAAGATGCACTTAACCTGCCTCGCTTCACGATGAAGATGGGTATTATGGATGAAGAGCGTCGTACCACTGTTAACTTGAAAGAATGTATCCGTGCAGCGAAAGACCGTGTTGTATTCATCAACACAGGCTTCCTTGACCGTACCGGTGATGAGCTACACACGTCAATGTTGGCAGGTCCTTTTGTTGCTAAGACTCAAATGAAGCAGCAAGTTTGGATTAACGCATACGAAGATTGGAACGTTGATACAGGTTTGGAAACAGGCCTACAAGGTCGTTCACAGATTGGTAAAGGCATGTGGCCGATTCCTGATGAAATGGGCATGATGATGGAGCAGAAAGTGGGCCATCCTAAAGCGGGTGCTAACACGGCTTGGGTTCCTTCTCCTACTGCTGCAGCACTTCACGCAATTCACTATCATCAGATTGATGTATTTGCGGTTCAAAACGAACTTAAGACTCGCGAGCATGCAAACGTAGATGACATCTTAAGCGTTCCACTAATGTCTGCAGATGAAGTTAAGGCGCTAACGCCTGAATTCATTCAGAACGAAATCGACAACAACTGTCAGGGTATCCTGGGTTATGTTGTACGTTGGGTTGATCAGGGTGTTGGTTGTTCTAAAGTTCCAGATATCAACAACGTTGGTTTGATGGAAGATCGTGCAACATTGCGTATTTCTTCTCAGCACGTGGCGAACTGGTTGGAGCACGGTGTTTGTACCAAAGAACAGGTTGAAGAAAGCTTGAAGCGTATGGCAGCGATTGTTGACGGCCAGAATGCGGGTGATTCTGAATACATCGCCATGGCACCGTCTTTTGACGGCATTGCTTTCCAGGCAGCTTCTGATTTGATCTTCAAGGGCAAAGAGCAGCCAAGTGGTTACACAGAGCCGCTACTTCATGCTTACCGTTTGAAGTTTAAAGCGCAATAAGTGTTTACTCAGCCCCTGCTTATGTAGGGGCACAAAAAAACCGGCTGAATGCCGGTTTTTTTGTGCGTATTGATTAGCTAAATACTTAGGCGGCGCATATTGGCAGAGGGTTTAGCGTATTGCCAATGTTGGTCAAAGCTATCTCTGAGTCTCTGTGCGATCATATGATTGCTGTAGTTAACGAAGCCCGTGTAGCTATCCAGGTCTTTCCGGTAGATGCCGGCGTCAAAATCA
>NZ_LWGJ01001838.1:0-1338 GCF_001635845.1 Oleiphilus sp. HI0132
GATGAATAAGATGACTGGCGTTGCCCTGGCTTCCTATCGCCGGATAGTAAGAGAGCATCCTGAGTTTGTTTCTTATTTCCGCTCGGTGACCCCTGAGCAAGAATTGGGCAAGCTAGCTTTAGGTAGTCGGCCTGCAAGGCGAAAAGCGACCGGTGGTGTTGAAAGTTTAAGAGCAATACCGTGGATTTTTGCCTGGACGCAGATACGGCTTATGCTGCCGGCATGGTTGGGTAGCGATGAGGCCTTGGCGAGCGTTCTAGAGTCTGATAAGGCAGAGACCCTAGATGAAATGTTTATCCAGTGGCCCTTCTTTAATACTCATATTGATATGTTAGAAATGGTTGTTGCCAAAGGTGATCCGCGGATCGCGCGTTACTATGACCAGCTGCTGGTATCTGATGACTTGAAGCCTTTAGGGCGTTCGCTTCGCCATCGCTTTTTGGATGTAGTTAAGCTGGTTAATAAAGTTAAAAAGCAAGGGGCGCTTCAGGAAAATCATCCCCAGCTACAAGGTTCTTTAAATGTTAGGAACCCTTATACTGATCCGTTACATTATTTGCAGGCGGAGCTGTTGAGGCGTGACCGTTTAGCCGAGCGAAGCTCTGAAGGTAAGCAAGAGCGTGATTTAGTTGAAACAGCTTTAAAAGTAACGATGGCCGGTATCGCTGCTGGAATTCGAAATACGGGCTAGTTCAGCTCTTGTGTTTGAATCGACTGCGTAAGCGTTTGCAACGAAGTTCTTAAAAACGTAAGCGTGTGAAGTGGTGTAGAGTTATTTTTGCGGATAGCTCTACACTCGGTAAGTATTCCGTCACGGCGCCACCAAAAGTTCTTGCTCCGTTTATCAATTAATACTTAGGTAAATCATTGTGCCCATAGCTTCCAGACTAAACCAGTTTATCAATCACAAGGGATTGATCTGTCAGCAGATTCATCACGCTCGCAGTTTAAGTTTTGCACAAGCCCTGGAGCAGGCACAGGCGATTCCGGAAATGAGTGCAGTACCTGTTACTTTACTCGATGAGGAAGGCCCGGCGGTTGCGGTGATCCCCTTTGGCACAAAATTGGATATTGAATTAATTAATGACTCATTGGGTAGATCTTTTCAAATTTTAAGTGATGAAAACTCACGAAAGCTATTTAAGGATTGTGAAACCGGGATGTACCCGATTCTCGCAACTGCCTATGGTTTGCCGATTATTCTAGATACCAGTTTACTGGAACTGGAGTTTGTATTCTCTGCTAGTGGTTGCTCAAGCACCTTATTAAAGATTCCCGGACCGTCTTTTCGTATGGCAATGAATGGCGCGATTAAGGCAAAAGTTTCTATTTGGCTTG
>NZ_LWGJ01001839.1:0-876 GCF_001635845.1 Oleiphilus sp. HI0132
GCCAACAGGAATACGGCGTTTTTCCCGCTTTAACTTTGTCGCACTCGCAGACGGTTCCCAACCCAGATCACCCAAAGCAACCGATACGATGTTGGCTTCGAGCCCCGAGTTTGTCGCGTTAAACACGGCGGTGATGCCTGCTTGTGTAATAACGGGTTTAAATGCTGAACTCATTACAGCTCCATACTCATTCTAGTAACCGAATGACCTTGATTAATGCCTCCAATATTGAGGTCACCATCTAGTCCGGCCCCAAGGTAAATGAACTCGCCATCTACCCGCTTTATTGCGAGGGATTGTTGAACTACGCCAATACCAAAATCGCCACCGAACAAAACACCGACTTTAAAATCGTAATGACTTCGGACTGGCTTTGAGTAATCAATGGCTCGCTTTAATGCATCGTAATAGGCCTCGGTCAACACCGGTTCGTGATCGTCACGGAAGTTTTCGCCAGCCCAAGCCATCACCGAGAAAGTATGCGGTGTGCTTTTTGTCTCGAACCATTCGCTTAACTCAACTTGAACACCGAACACGGCCATCGCTTTTTTCACCGCTGACACAGTGCCTTTGCGGCGATGAATTTCGATGCTATTAGCGATTTGCTGCCGCTTAACAGACGTTGGCCATGCACTATTCCAATTGTCGACGGACAACGACCATGCCAGCCAAGGCAATAAGTTTTCAGGGCATAGAAACGGATCCCATAAATGGTTGATATTAACTGGCAGGTTGCAGCTTCGCTTGGTTACCAGCGAAAGGTTTCGCTCAGTTTGTGTTGCATTGAAAGGCAATAAAGACTCATTCATCCACGCCCCCTAGTGTCACTTCAACCGATTGACACCAAGCCGCCTCTTGATTGACCACCTGAATAGT
>NZ_LWGJ01001840.1:0-952 GCF_001635845.1 Oleiphilus sp. HI0132
ACCCTCTGCCTACGTTCGATTGTTAAACACTATTCAATATCATTGCAACCACGATCACCTGTGGTACGGTTAGCAAAGGTAAATATAGTGCTGTCTTCCAAGACTTCATTGTGTCTTTTATTACCATCACTTCAGTGTAATCGGTCGCTACGCCTGTCATTAAAAATGCAAAGCTATTACCGGGGGCATTGGCTCGATTCATCAAGTCGGCCGCTATAGGGGTCGAGCCTTCGGAGCATACTTCAATGATTGTTGCTGCGATCAAGGTTGCTCCTAGACCAAGCAGCGTTGGCCCGAAGTAATTTTGGAAGTCCTCCAACGAAACGAAGCCTCTAATCGCTGACGCTAATAGAACACCAAATAACAACCAGCGGATCACCATTCTAGAACCGTTTAAGCCGCGCTTGCCGATATCAAGGGCTAGCGCTTGTGTCCATTCTACCGATGCAAATTTGGATTTAGCTTCACGCCAAAATTGAAAGTCTTCAGGCAAGTCATTCGCAACGCTATTTTGCGGAAGAGAGCCTTTCTGTTCTAGTCGATCAAACAACCAGCCGGTGGTAATTGCCAATACCATCGACAGGGCAATAAACAAGAGGGTCCATGGCAGCCCTATGAGTGCCACCATGATTATCGTCAGTGATAGTGAGTTCCAAGGGCTGGCAATAAGAAATGCCATGACTTGGCCGAGACTGGCACCTTTGCGCCTTAGCTCCATGCCGACCATTAGTATTCCGTGACTACATAAATCGAGTAGTACGCCTGCCAATGTCGCGCGCCACAGACCTTTGACGGTGCCTCCTTTTCCCAGAATCGAGATGATAAATTCCTGGGGTATACGACTTAACACACCGACAAAAGCAATGGCGAGCAGTATGCTCCACCACATAGTGTTTAGCAGTTCTTGAACGCTGTGGGCAATGACACCATACCAGTTGTCATGAGAGGGTTC
>NZ_LWGJ01001841.1:0-1163 GCF_001635845.1 Oleiphilus sp. HI0132
TTTGAAGAGCGTTTAGTCGCTATTGAAAATATCGTTAAAGAAGTGCGCGCCTGGTTGCCAGATATTCTTAAAAAGCAAAGCGAATTAGTGAAGAAGCGCTTCGAAGAAGCTTCTGT
This sequence comes from Oleiphilus sp. HI0132, assembly GCF_001635845.1. Taxonomy (NCBI): domain Bacteria; kingdom Pseudomonadati; phylum Pseudomonadota; class Gammaproteobacteria; order Oceanospirillales; family Oleiphilaceae; genus Oleiphilus; species Oleiphilus sp. HI0132. The sequence goes on from NZ_LWGJ01001841.1 coordinate 117, forward strand.
ACAAATGGACAATGAACGCCTTGAACAAGAGATGGTTTTGCTAGCGCAGAAAACTGATGTGGCTGAAGAGCTTGATCGTTTAGATGCTCATGTAGTTGAAGTACGAAGTGTACTGAAGAAAAAGGAGCCGGTGGGGCGACGTCTTGATTTCCTTATGCAGGAGTTAAACCGAGAAGCCAATACCTTGTCATCTAAGTCTATCGTAACAGACACCACAAAAGCGGCGGTAGAGTTGAAAGTTTTGATCGAGCAGATGCGCGAGCAAGTACAGAATGTAGAGTAGAGCGCTACTTGCAAAAACAGAGAGTGCCAAGGCAAAGCCTAGGGCACTCTTTTGAACTAACTACTTGGAAGACTCAACAAGCTGCTCAGCTTGCTTAATCGGCATATGACGCACATCTTTACCTTTTACGATGTAGATCACGTGCTCAGCCAGATTACACGCATGGTCACCGATACGTTCCAAGGCACGTAGTACCCACATAACGCTGTGAATCTGGGAGATACTGCGAGGGTCTTCCATCATGAAGGTCATCAGTGAGCGAACCGCTGACTTGTACTCGGCATCGACAGCATGGTCTTCTTTCATAATATCCAGTGCCATATCGATATCGAAACGTGCAAAGGCATCGAGTGCACCATTGACCATTTGACCAACATGATCGCTGATGTGGCGAATTTCGACGTAGCCGCGAGGTGCTTTGCCCTCTTCAGTCAGGCGGATTGCCATTTTGGCAATCTTACTGGCTTCATCACCAATGCGTTCGATATCTGCAACCATTTTGATGATAGAAATGACTAAGCGAAGGTCACTCGCTGCCGGCTGACGTCGTGCAATCAACTGGGTACAGTCTTCGTCGATCAGTAACTCCATTGCGTCAACTTCTTGGTCTTTGTTACGGACCGTATCGGCGAGTTCGCTATTGTTGGTGATAAGAGCTTCTACTGCATCAGATACTTGACGCTGTACGATACCGCCCATATTTAGCAACTGGTTACGCAACTCAGATAAATCCTGATTGAATTGCTGGGAAATGTGCTGAGTGT
>NZ_LWGJ01001842.1:0-704 GCF_001635845.1 Oleiphilus sp. HI0132
TAAAGGGGCGCCATGAAACACTAAATTGTGAATATTCAGAGCGATACCGGCGCCTATAAATAAGCTCAGATCTAGAAAGAATTGGAAAGACACCTGACGGTCAAGTGGTTTGCGATCTATCCAGGAAATACTAAACAAACGAATAGCTAGAGCAACGAGTATGGGGAAAACCAGGGTAGTTGCCGTTATCGATTCCAATAAGGGGCAGACTTGGCCGCCATATAGCATAAAAGCAATGGCTGCTAGCAAATAATGTGCGGCCACTCGTCTCTCAACTTTCACATGCCTCATAGTTTATTTCCCTGGATAAGCAGACCGAGCCACTGATGTAATTCGCGGCTATATTATTGTGACAAATTCTATCGCTAGAAGTTTAGTGGATATATAACAAAGTACTTTCCCATATATACGAAGCTCCCAACATTTAGACTTTGTGCTGCTCATAGCGTGGACGCTCGGCTTTGGCGTCAAACCACTCTGACTTGGACTCACAGAAGATCTCATATTGCGGCCCAGGGAACTCCCCTTCAGTGATAGTTCCAAGCCTTAGTCTTATTGTTTCGGGCATATCGGTTCTTTGACTATATAAAGGACTTCCGCAGTTGCTACAGAATACGCGCTTTTTATTAGGGCTCGACATGAAAGTCTTCAAATGATCAGCGCCACTCGTAATGGTGAAGTATTGACTCTCTATAGGTGCGTTA
>NZ_LWGJ01001843.1:0-719 GCF_001635845.1 Oleiphilus sp. HI0132
CTTTCATTTTTCCCTGGCGCCAAAATTGGTGTATTGGGTCTTAATGGTGCGGGTAAATCAACACTACTAAGAATTATGGCGGGCGTTGATAAAGACTATATTGGTGAAGCCCGCCCTCAGCCGGGTATCAATATTGGCTACCTCGCTCAGGAGCCTGAACTTAACGAAGAAGCAACGGTCAGAGACAACGTTGAAGAAGGCGTGAGTGAGATTAAAAATGCGTTAACTCGCCTAGATCAAGTTTATGCAGAGTACGCTGAAGAAGGTGCAGATTTCGATGCTCTAGCCGCAGAACAAGCCAAGCTAGAAGCAATCATTGAAACCGGTGATGGTCATAATCTGGAAAGAACACTGGAAGTCGCTGCTGATGCCTTAAGACTGCCACCATGGGATGCTGAAGTTAAACATTTATCAGGTGGTGAAAAGCGTCGTGTCGCTCTTTGCCGTCTATTACTTTCTAAGCCGGACATGCTGCTTCTTGATGAACCGACCAACCACCTTGATGCAGAAAGTGTCGCGTGGTTGGAACGTTTCTTACATGACTACCCTGGAACCGTCGTCGCCATCACCCACGATCGTTACTTCCTTGATAATGTTGCAGGTTGGATACTGGAGCTCGATAGAGGCCATGGCATTCCATTTGAAGGTAACTATTCTCAGTGGCTTGAAAATAAAGAGAAACGTTTAGAGCATGAGCAAAAGCAAGAAGATGCTCGCCA
>NZ_LWGJ01001844.1:0-1389 GCF_001635845.1 Oleiphilus sp. HI0132
AGAGACAATTAAGTCTAACCCTATCACCTAAAGGAGAACTATCACAAATTAAGGCCAGGTATGCATCGCGACCATCACCCTGGCAGGGCGGTTCATAAGGTATAGAGTCACACATTTTTCGTGCTAAATTTGACAACAAAAAGCATAATTCAGAGGTATTTGATATCTCGGCTTTCCCAGCCAAGTCACTTAGCGAAACATACTCGCGACCTGCTTTAAAAAGTTCACAGATAATGTCGTTCGTTTTGCGGCTTTCAATTGGAAGGGTCTCACAAATTGCGCGATACCATGCTGTTAGGTCAGGCATGCTATTTTCTCTCAGTCTAATTTCGTTCCTGATATGACTGTCAACAACACCCTTGAGGTATTGAAATGGTTCATCACTATCTAAACCCTCACAATAAGCAACTCTCTCACCCTGCTTAAAAACCTCGCCGGTACTCACTCCGTTAGTGACTCGGTTTACTAGCTTGTAGGTTCTATAAAAACTTTCTTTTATCTGACTCTTGGTTAATCTGTCAGGCATTGTTAAGACGTTCATCATAGTAGATTCCAAAACAACTGATTGATAGCACTATCCTCATTATTGTCATACTAGTTTCGTCATTCGACCACCTAATAAATTTTGTCGTCAACACAAATTCTTTTCGTTTTACGCTTTAAAAAATCAGGCCCAAAATTACGACAGATTTACACAAGCTCAACTGACAATGTTTGGAGGTATCCCAATGAAAATAGCAATCCTATCCCGTAACCCAGAGCTCTACTCTACTCGCCGACTAAAAGAAGAAGGAGAAGAGATGGGGCATACTGTTGATGTCATCGATACAATGCATTGTTATATGGATATTACCAGCGCCAAACCTTCTGTGAGATACAAAGGTAAGCCCTTACCTCTTTATGACGCTGTCATTCCACGAATAGGAGCTTCGGTTACTTTCTACGGTACTTCGGTCGTCAGACAATTTGAAATGATGGGAACTTATTGTATTAATGAATCGGTCGCGATTAGCCGGTCACGGGACAAACTTCGTTCTTTACAACTGTTATCTAGAAAAGGGATTGGTTTACCTAGAACAGGTTTCGCAAATCGGCCTGACAAGATAGATGACTTACTTAAGAATGTCGGTGGCGCACCCGTTGTCATTAAGTTATTGGAAGGCACTCAGGGCATTGGTGTTGTATTAGCGGAAACGACAAAGACAGCCGAAAGCATCATTGAGGCATTTATGGGTCTAAAAGCAAACATCCTTGTACAAGAGTACATTAAGGAGGCAAATGGTGCTGATATTCGCTGTCTTGTGGTGGGAGATAAAGTCGTTGCTGCAATGAAACGTCAGGCTGCGCCTGGTGAGTTTCGCTCAAACCTACACAGAGGGGGCTCGGCTG
>NZ_LWGJ01001845.1:0-1225 GCF_001635845.1 Oleiphilus sp. HI0132
CCAGAATATCTTCCATTGTGGCAATGCCGAGAGCGTCGCCATACTCATCAACTACAATGGCAATTCGACGTTTCTCCCGCTGGAAGTGTATTAGCTGGGTGTTGAGTGTAGTACTCTCAGGAGTGAAGTAAGGTTCTCTGCAAGCTTGAAGTAGCATGGCTTTGTTCGGTTCGTCATTTGAAAGTACGCGAGTCATGCTGCGAAGGTGTAGGATGCCAATGATGTTGTTTATATCGCCCTTGTATACGGGGAGGCGTGTGTGTTGGGTGGTTTTTAGTTGCTGAAAAATATCATCCAGGTCATCGTCTATATCGATGCCAACAATCTCGTTTCTGGGAATCATGATGTCGTTAACGGTGACTTTCTCTAGGTCTAGAATCCCCAGTAGCATTTCCTGGTGTTTGCGTGGGATCAAGGTGCTAGATTCATTAACAAGTGTTCTCAGTTCTTCTCGGCTTAGGTGGTTTTCTTCTTCTCCGTTTGTACTAAAGCCGAGTTTTGTTAATAGGAAGTTAGTAACAAGGTTAACTGACCAGACAGCTGGGTAGAGTAGCTTTAGTAGAGGTTTTAGTATGTGTGCGGCGGGAAAGGCAACCTTTTCCGGGTGGTAGGCTGCAATGGTTTTAGGTGTTATCTCAGCAAAAATTAGTATAACTAGCGTCAAGATTGCGGTTGCAATTGCGATGCCTGCGTCACCCCATAGTCGAATGGCAATGACCGTTGCTATTGACGAGGCTAGTATGTTTACAAAGTTGTTTCCAATTAGGATGACGCTAATTAATTGATCGGTTCGATCTAGTAGATTGCTGGCTTTCTCCGCGCCTTTATGGCCATTTTTCTTTAGGTGTTTAAGTCTGTAGCGATTGAGCGACAGCATGCCAGTTTCTGAGCTAGAGAAAAAACCAGATAAAATGATTAGAAAAAGCAGAAATAGTAATAGAGAAGGTATAGAGGCGTCGTTCAATGTTGTTTACCGTTTATATGAAGGTTGTCGGGTTATTTGCTTATTGTTTCAAGAACTAGCTTGCTACCGAAAAAACCTAGCATTAGAAGGCTAAAGCCCCAAAGTGTCCATTTGCTGGCTGTGATTCCTCTCCAGCCATAAATTTTTCTGCCTGCGAGTAGTGCAGAGAATGTGAGCAGAGCAAGAATTGATAAAACGGTTTTGTGTGCCAAGTGTTGAGCGAATAGGTCATCGACAAAAATGAAACCGGCGAGAATGGCA
>NZ_LWGJ01001846.1:0-1000 GCF_001635845.1 Oleiphilus sp. HI0132
GATCCTAAGCGTATTGCAGAATATGACCAGACGAAGATAGATGAATTACTGCTTAATTCAGGTGTGATTCGAAATAAGCTTAAGGTGAACTCTATTATTAAAAATGCACGCGAATTTCTCGAGATTGAAAAGAATGAGGGTGACTTTTCAAAGTACCTTTGGTCATTTGTTGGCGCTAAGCCGATAGTTAACAGCTGGCGGACGATGGCAGATGTACCGGCTGTAACGCCAGAGTCCGAAGCAATGTCGAAAGATTTGAAAAAGCGCGGCTTTACCTTTGTCGGTCCGACTATTTGCTATGCCTTTATGCAGGCTGTGGGGATGGTTAATGACCACCTGGTGACATGCCCAGAGTGGTCAAAAGTGAGCTAAAAGCTGAGTGAAGTTTAGCCCTTCTGATTCACCATCCATACTGCGGCTTCAACTCGAGAATTCAAACCTAGTTTTTTCAGGACATGTTTGACGTGAACCTTCACGGTTCCGTCAGAGATATCGAGTTCACGGGCAATAAGCTTGTTGCTCATACCTTTGGCTATGAGTTTCAGGATCTCGTGTTCCCGGCTGGTTAGTTTGGCTAATAAGTTCGATTTCTTATCGTTGCCGCCTCGTATTGCTCCGGCCAGAACATGTGTTAGCTTCTCACTGATCACCATTTTACCAAGCGCGGCTTCTTTTAGCTTTTCCAGTATTTGCTCAGGGTCCATATCTTTAAGCAGGTAGCCGTCGGCACCATAAGTAATAGCGCAAACAACGTCTTCATCACTATCGCTTACGGTTAGCATGATGATACGGGAGGTGATCTCGGCATTTCGCATGGCTCTAAGTGTTTCCAAACCATCCATACCTTGCATATTCAGATCTAACACGATTAGGTCGGGCTCGTGCTCTTTAGCAAGCTCTAGGGCGCTATGCCCATCACTTGCTTCACCAATGACTTCTAGCTCATCTTCGAATTCAATCAGCTGGGTTAGTCCTTTTCTTAATAAAGGGTGGTCATCAA
>NZ_LWGJ01001847.1:0-22481 GCF_001635845.1 Oleiphilus sp. HI0132
GAATCTACTCGAAACACTGGAGAACAAAGGCGATTACGAACAACTAATTACGAATATTAGATTGATTCTACAAAGCGACCGTNAAAACTATGCGCACCCTTATATTAAGCGCTGGTGCGGCATTCGATGGAGAAATATATTTCTAACCGAAGCACTTCAAGACAATATTGCTTTAAAAAAAGCAGATAAAACCAAACTACTTGGCCGCAAAGACAAGCGACCAAACAAACAAAAACTTGCAGAACAGTTTTTGAGGGGCGATGAAATACGGGAATGGAAACTGGAAATCCCCGAATTTAAGAGCACAAATAGAGTTCGTAATACTACGCTAATATTCTCACCCGGTCTGTTGAATGGCATGTTGCCTGTTAGGGCTTTTCAAAACGCCTTCCCTAAAATCCAGGACGAGCTCGGTATAAGGATTATACGAGCAGACAATCACCCTATGCGCGGTTGCAGCTCTAATATTGATGACTTGATCGCCGCGATTGACCACGGTGCCGGATTAGCAGCTGACACAACAACAATCCCACCGTCCGAACAAAAGACACCCGGAGATATATTTTTAATTGGTTACAGCAAAGGTGCTCCCGATATCTACGAACTGCTCGCGCAGCGCCCCGATTTAAAAAACAAAATTCGCTGTATCTATAATTGGGGAGGAGCCATCGGTGGCTCCTATTTAGCGGATGACATATATAACTCGATTAAGAACCTAGACATCCCTAAAGTTGAAAAAGCATTAGCAAGCTTCTTATCGCTCATTTCACCCGCAATAAACCTCAAATCTGGCACGTTTAGACGTATGGATGAATACAATGTAAAAGAGGCGGTATATGATCTGACAACTAAAGCGCGAATGTCCTTCCTAGATCAGAATAGAGAATTATTTGATTCTTTAGACATCCCTATTTTTAACATCACGGGTTCGACAACAGCGCTGGAAGTACCTTATTTTCAAATGCAGGGCGTAATGGAGTTAAACAAATACGACGCTCATAATGATATGCAGCTTACCCAAGCTCAAGCAAAAATAAAGACCGGCATGTCAGCAGATCTAGCCATGTTAAACGCACATCATTGGGATATGTCCTACGATGCATTCCCTAAACTAATGAGATTTGGGTCACCAAACCTAGACCATCCCTTTCCGAAAGAGGCTGCCCTAAAAGCCATGATTAAGCTAGCTATTGAATTAGGCTTAATAGATTAGTAACTAACCAGGAAGGCAAAGGCTGAAGTCAATGCTAACCTCAGCCTTTTTAAAAGATGATCAAGATTAAACGTGAAGCACTTCATCAATTTCATACTCAACGATTCCGCTAGGCACCTGAACGCCTACGGTATCACCTTCTTCTTTACCAATAATCGCTCGAGCGATTGGTGAAGAAATAGAGATTTTGCCTGCCTTGATATCAGCCTCATCATCACCAACAATGTGATAACGAACTTCTTCATCCGTATCGATATTGATCAATGAAACCGTGGTACCAAAAATAACTTTTCCTGTATGAGGGATAGACTTAACATCGATAATCTGGGAGTTTGAAAGCTTACCTTCCAGCTCCTGAATTCGACCTTCTATAAAGCCTTGCTGCTCTCTCGCTGCATGATATTCAGCATTTTCTTTTAGATCACCGTGCTCACGCGCATCGGCAATCGCTTCGATAACCTGTGGGCGCTTTACAGTTTTCAATTCTACTAATTCTTCTTGAAGGGCTTTTTCGCCTTCAACAGTCATTGGAATTCGATTCATCTTCCTTCCTTTATTCTTTTACCATATTTAGTGAGAGCTCTTCTTTCAGTCACGCTTATACTCATCATCAACAAGCAATTAATTCGAGTTATCAAAAAAGAGCCATCTGTATAAACAGCTGAAAAAAATAACCCGAAGCATTAGCTCCGGGTTATAAAATAAACGAGTTTTCTAGTGTAAGTCTTGAAGTCTACGTACGTGCTTCTCAGCACCAAAACGAATAGCTCGTGCAGTTGCATCACCACCAGCAAGAGTCGTACTGTAAGCAATCTTCTTCTGCAAAGCAGATTGTCTGATTTGAGCAGAGTCTGCGATGGCTCGTCTACCTTCAGTAGTATTAACAATCAGGTCAATATCGCCATTCTTAATGGCATCAACAACATGCGGACGACCTTCTTGAACCTTATTAATAGACTCAACTTCCAAGCCTGCCTCTGCTAGCGCTTTCGCAGTACCGGAGGTTGCGACCAAAGCGAAACCAATTTCGTTAAGCAGGCGTGCCACTTCAATTACGCCTTCCTTATCAACTTCTCTCACGCTCAAGAACGCCTTACCGCCGCTCGGCAATACACCACCTGCAGCAATAACTCCTTTAGCAAAGGCTTCATCGAAGGTATCACCGATACCCATAACTTCACCCGTTGACTTCATTTCAGGGCCAAGGATCGGGTCAACAGATGGGAACTTGTTGAACGGGAAAACAGACTCTTTGACACTGAAGTGCTTAGGCACCACTTCCTCGGTAAAGCCCGCCTCTGCCAGGGTTTTACCTGCCATACAACGTGCAGCAACCTTCGCCAATGAAGTGCCAATAGCTTTAGAAACAAACGGTACTGTACGTGATGCTCGAGGGTTAACCTCGATCACGTAAATCAAACCATCCTGATAAGCCAACTGGACGTTCATCAAACCTACAACACCAAGTTCTAGACCCATAGCTTTAACGACTTCCTTCATCTCTTCCTGAACTTCTTGAGACAAGGTATATGGAGGCAATGAACAAGCCGAGTCACCCGAGTGTACACCCGCCTGCTCGATATGCTGCATGATTGAACCAATCACGACATCTTTACCATCACTAATGGCATCAATATCAACCTCAATCGCCGCGTTCAAGAAGTGGTCTAGCAAGACAGGGCTGTCGTTAGATACGCTAACCGCCTCCTTCATGTACTTAACTAGCTCAGCTTCGTTATAGACGATCTCCATTGCACGCCCGCCCAATACATAAGATGGACGAACAACTAGCGGATAACCGATTTCAGTCGCTTTAGTAATCGCTTCTTCATGGCTTCGAACCGTGGCATTTTCTGGCTGACGTAAGCCCAAGCGCTCAATCATTTGCTGGAAGCGCTCACGATCTTCTGCACGGTCGATTGCGTCTGGGCTAGTACCAATAATTGGCACTCCAGCTTCTTCTAAACCACGCGCAAGCTTAAGTGGCGTCTGACCGCCATAATGCACAATCACGCCCTTTGGCTTCTCTAGCTGAACGATTTCTAATACGTCTTCCAGGGTAATTGACTCAAAGTACAAACGGTCTGAAGTATCGTAATCCGTTGAAACCGTCTCTGGGTTACAGTTGATCATGATGGTCTCGTAACCGTCTTCACGCATGGCAAAGGCAGCATGAACACAGCAGTAATCGAACTCAATACCCTGGCCAATACGGTTAGGGCCACCACCGATAACAATGATCTTTTCTTTGTCAGTAACCTGAGACTCACACTCTTCTTCATAGGTTGAGTACATGTAAGCCGTGTTCGATGAGAATTCTGCAGCACAGGTATCAACACGCTTATAGACAGGGCGAATATCGAAGCCCTGACGTAGCGTACGCAATTCTTTCTCGGTAATACCAAGTAGCTCTGCCAAACGGTGATCAGCAAAACCCTTACGCTTAAGACGAAGCATCGCTTCAGCAGTCATGTCTGTGCGTGTCATATTCGATACAACACACTCTTCTTCAATCAAATCTTCAATCTGAACCAGGAACCAAGGGTCGATGCCGCTTAGCTTGTAAATTTCATCAACCGACATGCCAGAACGGAAAGCATCACCGACATACCAGATACGCTCGGCACTCGGGTTACGAAGCTCTCGAATCATCTCTGATTTAGCATCTTCAGAAGCCAGATCCAATTTCGGCTCGAAGCCGTAAGAACCGACTTCCAAACCACGTAAAGCTTTCTGTAGCGATTCCTGGAAGGTTCGGCCAATAGACATAACCTCACCTACCGACTTCATCTGTGTCGTTAGAATCGGATCTGCCTGAGGGAACTTCTCGAAGGTAAAACGAGGAATCTTAGTGACAACATAATCGATTGATGGCTCGAATGAAGCCGGCGTTACGCCACCTGTAATATCATTCTGCAACTCATCCAGGGTATAACCAATCGCCAATTTAGCGGCAACTTTGGCAATCGGGAAACCGGTTGCTTTAGACGCCAAAGCAGATGAACGCGATACACGCGGGTTCATCTCGATAACCACCATACGGCCATCTTTCGGGTTCATACCAAACTGGACGTTTGAGCCACCAGTTTCAACACCAATCTCACGCAGTACTGCCAAAGAGGCATTACGCATTATTTGATATTCTTTATCGGTCAGCGTTTGTGCCGGTGCAACGGTAATCGAGTCACCGGTGTGAACACCCATCGCGTCAAAGTTTTCGATAGAACAGATAATGATACAGTTGTCGTTCTTGTCACGAACAACTTCCATTTCATATTCTTTCCAACCAATCAGGGACTCATCAATCAAAAGCTCGTTCGTGGGTGACAGGTCCAAACCACGCTCACAAATCTCTACGAACTCTTCTTTGTTATAAGCGATACCGCCACCACTTCCACCCATGGTGAAAGAAGGTCGAATAATACAAGGGAAGCCTAAAGAGTCTTGCACCTGAAGCGCTTCTTCCATGCTATGAGCAATCGCAGAACGCGGTGTTTCAAGGCCGATTGCCTTCATTGCTTTATCAAAGCGCTCACGATCTTCCGCTTTGTCGATGGTATCAGCATTCGCTCCAACCATTTCAACGTTGTACTTATCAAGCACACCTTCGCGCTCTAGGTCCAATGCACAGTTCAATGCAGTCTGACCACCCATTGTTGGCAACAACACGTCAGGGCGCTCTTTCTCGATAATCTTTTCAACTGTCTGCCAGGTAATCGGCTCGATATAAGTCGCATCGGCCATTGCAGGATCAGTCATAATGGTTGCCGGGTTAGAGTTAACCAAGATAACTCGATAACCCTCTTCGCGAAGCGCTTTACACGCTTGAGCACCTGAATAGTCAAACTCACAGGCCTGCCCGATGACGATAGGGCCGGCGCCTAGTATTAGAATACTCTTTATGTCGGTACGCTTTGGCATTTAATTCTTTCCGTTCTCTAAGAGTTAGGTTGTAAATAGCTAAGGTGCTCACTCACAACAAAATAGGTTCACTTTCAGCAAGTATTTTGCTGACTAAACAACAGTACTAATTACTTAGCACGAGCTCTCATCGTATCGATGAAGCGGTCAAACAAAGGCGCGACATCATGCGGGCCCGGGCTCGCTTCGGGATGGCCCTGGAAACTAAACGCTGGAGTATCCGTGCGTTCAATACCTTGTAAGGAACCATCAAATAGAGACTTATGTGTTGCTTTTAGACAATCTGGTAGTGAACTCTCGTCCACTGCAAAACCGTGGTTCTGACTGGTAATCATCACAGTTTTGTCTTCTAGATTCTGTACCGGATGGTTCGCACCGTGGTGACCAAACTTCATCTTTTCAGTCTTCGCGCCACTCGCTAGCGCAAGTAGCTGGTGACCTAAGCAAATGCCGAATACCGGAACCTTGGTTTCCAGTATGTCTTTGATTGCTGCAATCGCATAATCACATGGCTCTGGATCGCCCGGGCCGTTAGATAGAAACACTCCGTCAGGTGACATAGCCAGTACATCCGCAGCAGGCGTTTTCGCTGGAACAACTGTTAGTTTACAACCACGCTCCGCGAGCATTCTTAGAATGTTATTCTTAACACCAAAGTCATAAGCCACAACATGGAATTCTGTTTCGCTTTGCTCGCCATACCCGTCAGTTAGTGACCACTCAGCTTCTGTCCAAGAGGCCTGTTCAGTGCGTGTCACCTCTTTCGCCAAGTCCATACCTTTTAGACCAGGGAACGACTTCGCAGCGGCTAGCGCCTTTTCTTCACTAATGTCATCACCAGCGATAATGCAGCCATTCTGTGCACCTTTTTCACGCAAGATTCGCGTCAAACGGCGTGTATCAATATCTGCAATCGCGACAATGCCGTTTTCTTCAAGGTATTCGTTAAGAGGCTTTTCTGAACGCCAGCTACTCGCCAATAAAGGCAAGTTACGTATAACCAAGCCTGCTGACCAAATTTTATCTGACTCAACATCTTCGGCATTAACACCGGTATTTCCGATATGCGGATAAGTCAAAGTTACGATTTGTTTTGCATAGGAAGGGTCAGTCAGGATTTCTTGATACCCGGTCATCGCTGTATTAAATACAACTTCCCCGATGGTTTCACCGTCTGATCCAATGGAGACTCCTTTAAAAATGGAGCCATCTTCAAGTGCTAAAATTGCAGGTTTTGTCAACGCCAGTTCCTCGTCGTAATCGGCTAGGAGAGAATAATAAAGATACCGTCTTTAGGCGGGTTTGAAGTGGCCTTCAGAAACTACACGCTAGGTATAAGCGATAAGCATCTGGTCCCCGAGCAGGCATTCAAAGCAGCATTTTCACACAGATAAGTTGCAAAAAAGCGAGACGGAGCTTACCCCACCTCGCTTAAAATTCTTATACTTGCGCGCGCTTCAATGTTAACCCTGCTGATACATGCGGGCTTTGAATAGACAACCACTATTCAAACGGCGGCATTGTACACATTTATGACAATTATGTCTATCAGTGAGAGGCAGTTCATAGCGCATTTTTTAGCCAAGCCACTTATTTCAAATTCAGAACATCTCGCATTTCATACAAGCCAGGCTTCTGACTCTGCAACCAGGCTGCAGCACGAACTGCACCCCGAGCGAAAGACATACGGCTAGACGCTTTGTGAGTAATCTCTACACGCTCACCTTCGCCCAAAAACATCACGGTGTGATCACCGACAACATCACCACCACGAACGGTCGCAAAACCAATAGTTTCTTTATCACGTGCACCGGTTTGACCTTCTCGCCCATAAACCGCAACCGAGCGTAAATCCCGATCCAAACCATCGGCCACCGCTTGCCCCATCGCCAGTGCAGTACCAGAAGGCGCGTCAACCTTATGTCGATGATGAGCTTCGTAAACCTCAACATCGTAGTCGTCACCCAAAATTTCAGCCGCTTTTTGAAGCAGGTTCAGGCAAACATTTACGCCTGTACTAAAGTTGGCAGCCTTACACATTGCCGCAGAAGACTGAGCCAATAACAACTCCTCCTCTTCTTCAACGGTAAAGCCAGTCGTTCCGATAACAATACCCTTACCATGCTCCGCACATAACTTAGCATTTGCCAAGGTCGCTACGGGCGCAGTGAAGTCAATCAAGACATCGAACTGACCAATCACTTCAGACAAGCTACCTGAGACAACAACACCGTTCGCACCCACACCTGCTAACTCTCCAGCATCCGTTCCGACAAGGGAACTTTCTGGGCGCTCAATGGCTGCCGTTAGCTCTGCTTCAGAAGATAGACCCACGGCCTCAATTAACATTTTACCCATTCGACCAGCTGCACCGGTCACTGCAATTCTTGTCACTTTGTTTTTCCTTATTTATAGGCGAATAAACCGGCCCAACTACCTCTACGTCATTCTCGCGCAGATTCTCGTCATTCCCGCGCAGACGGGAATCCATTGTTTTGAACCCACCTCAGGTGCTGGAAAATGCTAGATCATTCTAAATACCATGATTTCCCCGTCGATACCTACTAATTGGGTGTATCTAACTCCGCGAGACAATGGATTCCTGCCTGCGCAGGAATGACGGTGGTGGAGGCAATAATCTAATTAGAACTCGTCATATCATCAAAAAAGCTTTTCACACCTTCAAACCAGGTATGCTTTTTTGGCGCGTGCTTTTTATCACCATGTTTATCTAGCGTATCCTGAAATTCGCGCAATAGGTCTTTCTGCTTTTTAGATAAGTTAACTGGCGTTTCAACAGTCACACGACACATCAAGTCACCAGCTGCACCACCGCGAACAGGGGCAACACCTTTGCCACGCAAGCGGAACATTTTGCCTGTCTGAGTCTCGGCCGGAATCTTCAATTTAACGCGACCATCTAGTGTAGGCACTTCCAGCTCACCACCCAGAGCAGCATCTACCAAGGAAATTGGCACATCGCAATACAAGGTCTTGCCATCGCGCACAAAGATCGGATGCTCTTTAACCGAAACCTGTACATATAAATCACCTGACGGCGCGCCATGCGTGCCCGCTTCACCCTCACCTGCCAAGCGAATTCGATCACCGGTATCGACACCCGGCGGAACCTTAACAGACAAAGTCTTGGTTTCTTCTATCACACCCGAACCGTGACATGAACGACAAGGATCTTTAATCATTGTTCCCTGGCCGCGACAATTTGGACAGGTCTGCTGCACAGAGAAAAAGCCTTGCTGCATTCTGACCTGGCCCGCACCATTACAAGTACCACAATGCTCAGGCTTAGAACCTTTTGCAGCACCCGAGCCATTACAAGGCTTACAGGTCACATGAGTTGGTACGCGAATTTTTACTGTTGTACCCTTAACGGCATCTTCCAAGTCCAAGTCGAGGGTATAACGTAAATCAGCACCACGAGCGCTACGCTGGCGGCCACCGCCACCTCCGCCGCCACCGAAAATATCACCGAAAACATCACCAAAAATATCGCTAAAGTTACCATTACCACCACTAAAGCCACCGCCACCAGCTTGCGGGTCAACACCTGCGTGACCATACTGATCATAAGCGCCACGCTTCTGCTCATCAGAAAGGATCTCATAAGCCTCAGTTGCTTCTTTAAACTTTTCTTCTGCTTGAGCATCATCCGGGTTGCGGTCCGGGTGGTACTTCATCGCCAAGCGTCTGTAGGCCTTCTTAACTTCCTTCGCATCAGCTGAGCGTTCAATACCCAGAACTTCGTAATAATCTCGTTTCGACATATGCAACAACCGTATTCAATAAAACCGTAAATAAAACTCTTCCCCGACCTCTGCCGAAGGATGAATCATTTTGCTAGCGCAGCTCTCAATAGCTCTATTGCGCATTAATACAAACTGACCTAGCAAAATAAACCTGAAGATATGCAAACGCGGAAGGCGATGCTTCCGCGTTCAAACGTAAGCTTTCAAACCAGAAGATTCAAAAATTACGCTATTTAAGTCTCAGAACAGGAGGGGCTACGCCCTCCTATCGACAACTTACTTCTTGTCGTCTTTAACTTCTTCAAACTCAGCGTCAACCACATTGTCGTCCGCTGCGCCAGCTGGCTCTTCTGCTGCACCGCCTTGCGCTGCTGCTTCTGGGCCTGCGCCCGCTGCTGCTTGCTCAGCATACATCTTTTGAGCCAAACCTGATGAAGCTTCAGTCAATGCCTGAGTCTTCGCTTCGATATCTGCCTTATCATCACCCTTAAGCGCTTCTTCAAGGTCAGTAATCGCAGCTTCAATCGCAGTTTTCTCTTCTTCAGTCGCCTTATCACCAGCTTCTTCTAGAGTCTTCTTAGTCGCATGAACAATCGCATCACCTTGGTTACGCGCAGTCACTAGCTCTTCGAACTGGCGATCGGCATCAGCATTTGCTTCTGCATCATTTACCATTTGCTCGACTTCATCATCAGATAGACCAGAAGAAGCTTTAATCACGATAGACTGCTCTTTACCTGTCGCCTTGTCTTTCGCCGATACGTTCAAGATACCGTTTGCATCGATGTCAAAAGTCACTTCGATCTGAGGCATACCACGAGGGCCCGCAGGAATATCTGACAAGTCGAAACGTCCCAAAGATTTGTTCTGAGCCGCTTGCTTACGCTCACCCTGTACAACGTGAATCGTTACAGCAGACTGGTTATCTTCAGCCGTTGAGAAGATCTGGGACTTCTTACTTGGGATAGTCGTGTTCTTCTCGATCAATGCTGTGGCTACGCCACCCATTGTTTCGATACCCAAAGTTAATGGCGTAACGTCTAGTAGCAGTACGTCTGTTACGTCACCAGCCAATACCGCAGCCTGGATCGCTGCACCCATTGCTACCGCTTCGTCTGGGTTAACGTCTTTACGTGGCTCTCTGCCGAAGAACTCTTCAACCTTCTTCTGAACCAAAGGCATACGAGACTGACCACCAACCAAGATAACGTCGTCAATTTCTGAAGCGCTAAGACCTGCATCATTCAATGCAGTCTTACAAGGCGCTAAACTACGTTCAACCAAATCTTCAACTAGCGACTCTAGCTTCGAACGCGTCATTTTCACGTTAAGGTGCTTAGGACCTGACGCATCAGCCGTAATATAAGGAAGGTTTACATCTGTCTGTTGCGCACTTGAAAGCTCAACTTTTGCTTTTTCAGCCGCTTCTTTCAAACGCTGCATCGCTAGAGGATCACCTTTAAGGTCGATACCGCTATCTTTCTTGAACTCATCAGCCAAGTAATCGATTAGCGTCATATCGAAATCTTCACCACCCAAGAAGGTGTCACCGTTAGTCGCTAATACTTCAAACTGCTTCTCGCCATCAACGTCAGCAATTTCGATGATAGAAATATCAAAAGTACCACCACCCAAGTCATAAACAGCAATTGTTGAATCGCCTTTGCTCTTATCTAAACCGAACGCTAGTGCTGCTGCAGTTGGCTCGTTGATAATACGCTTAACATCTAGACCAGCAATTTTACCGGCATCCTTAGTTGCCTGACGCTGAGAATCGTTAAAGTAAGCAGGAACTGTAATTACCGCTTCAGTTACTGACTCGCCTAGAAAGTCTTCAGCCGTTTTCTTCATCTTCTTCAAGATTTCTGCAGAGATCTGAGGTGGCGCTTTCTTATCGCCCTTAACTTCTACCCACGCATCACCATTGTCAGCTTTAGAAATGGTGTAAGGCACCATTGAGATGTCTTTCTGTACAACTTCATCTTCAAAACGACGACCAATTAAACGCTTGATCGCAAACAAAGTATTAGTCGGGTTCGTTACTGCCTGACGCTTAGCTGGCTGACCAACCAAGATTTCGTTATCGTCAGTGAATGCAATGATTGAAGGTGTGGTACGATCGCCTTCTGCATTTTCAATAACTTTTGGCTTTTCGCCATCTAGCAATGAAATACATGAGTTAGTTGTACCTAAGTCAATTCCGATTATTTTGCCCATTGATTTACTCCCGTTCTCTAATTTCTAAATTCTGTTGGTAAGGCTTAATGGCTTTTTTCATCTTAAGCCTTAGCGCCTATATTTTTGGGTTAACGCTTATATTTGGCCGAAATTTCCATTTTCAAGCTTTAAACCATTATTTTGTACTTTTTTTGTGCGTTTATTTGGATACAACAACCATTGCCGGTCTGACCAAACGACCATTCAAGGTATAACCTTTCTGCATTGCTGCAATCACTGTATTTGGCTCTGCATCCGGCGCAGGAACCATTGACATCGCCTCGTGCAACGTTGGATCAAATGGGTGACCAACCGGGTCAACCTGCTCCAGATTAAACTTCTGCACGCCACTCAAAAACATCGAAAGCGTCATTTCTACACCTTCGCGCAAGGTCGTCATTTCATTACCCGCTGCAACTTCCGCCTCTACCGCTTTCTCTAAGCCGTCGATGACAGGCAATAATTCTTTGGCAAATTTTTCCAAAGCAAATTTATGCGCTTTCTCTACATCCTGCTCTGCTCTGCGGCGAACATTCTGCACTTCAGCTTTGGCACGAATTGCCTGATCTTTAAGATCTTCAATTTGCTTCGCCAAAGACTCAGCCTCAGCCTGCCAATCCTTGCCATCTGCCTCAGCATTCTGCTCAGGGCCACTAGTTTCGACTTCTTCCTGAGCAGCTTCCACAGCCTCTTGAGCTGCCTCTACAATATGCTCTTCATTTGAATTATTTTCGTTTTCTACGCTCACCTGCGCCTCCACTGACCACAACTCTGCTATTTCGCTTATCAATCTCAAAACAGCAGTTAATCAAACTAATTAACGTTACGCAGCACATGCTGCACACCCTGACATAGCGACTTTCAAATGCTCTACGTGCACTTAAGCATCGCCAGTAATAAATAAGTTGGTGCCTATATGGGGGCCACTCTGAAAAGTTTCAAGTCACCACCAAGTTATTTTTTAACTGCATTTAATCTCGGCCTGAAAGAATAATATTTATCTTTACCAACTGGTTATAGATACAGTAATATTTAGCAAATTTTGATTTGCATATCCAGACACGGAAAAATAACCATGCTTAGCCAACTCAAAGTCTCCAACTTCGCCATCGCTGACCACCTGGAAGTTTTATTCAACAACGGCATGACCGTACTCAGCGGAGAAACCGGAGCTGGTAAATCAATTATTCTCGACGCATTAGGCTTGGCGCTTGGCGACAGGGCTGATACGAGCATGGTGCGTCACGGAGAGCCCAAGGCTGAAATTTCTGCAGCCTTTGAGTTAGACAAACACCCCAAGGCACTTGAATGGCTTAAAGACCACGACCTGGAAGAAGGCGAGCAATGTATATTGCGCAGAGTCATCACAGCCGAGGGCCGCTCGCGCAGCTATATAAATGGCCACCCTAGCCCTCTACAGAATTTAAAATCAATTGGCGAGCTACTGATTGATATTCACAGCCAACACGAACACCAATCCTTACTTAACAAAGATAACCACCGGGTGATTGTCGACAACTTTGGCCAACTACAAAGTACCTCAGACAAGGTTTCCAGCGCTTTTAATAAATGGTCAAGTCAAGCTAAGCACCTATCTAAACTTGAAAACAACCAGGATGAGATTACTGCCCGCATTCACCTCATTACCTTTCAACTTGAAGAGCTCGAGGCACTGGGCCTACAAGAAGGTGAAGTTGAGCAGCTCGAAAAAGAGCAATCCCAGCTAGCAAATGCAGAACTGCTTTTGAGTAGAGCACATGAAGCTCTAGCGTTATGTTCAGAGGGTGATGCTAATGCCGCCAGCATGGTTTCTTCAGCCTCCTCATCACTACACAACCTACCCAGCGAAAATCATGAGATTAGTGAAGCACTCAACATGCTGAATGAAGCGCAAATCCAAATTGAAGAGGCAGGTAGTAATTTACGCCATTTTATCGACTCATTTGAACTCAACCCAGCACGCCTGCAAGAAATCGAAGAACGCCTAAGCACTGCTTACCAGTTAGCAAGAAAACACCGCTGTGAACCCACTGAGCTGTTAACCATACAAAACAAACTCAGCAAAGAACTACATGACTTTAATAATGGCGACCAAAATCTGGAGCAACTGCAAGCTGAAGTAATCGAATTGGAAAACACTTACCGGGCCTTAGCTGAAACGCAGCGTCAGAAGCGTATAAAGTGTGCCAGCTCTTTAGAAAAGAAAATATGTGAGCAGCTAGCATTGATGGATATGAAGTCAGTGAAGTTCTGCGTCAGCCTAACACCTCTCGATAACAGCAAGGTAAGCCAGCACGGTCTGGATACCGTCGAATTCCTGATTAGCACCAATCCTGGACAGCCCCCCAAAGCCATCAACAAAGTTGCCTCAGGCGGTGAGCTGTCCCGAATCAGCTTAGCGATTCAAGTCATTGTCGCTCAAAACTCGACCATTCCAACACTGGTTTTCGATGAGGTGGATGTAGGCATTGGCGGCGGCACAGCACAAATTGTTGGCCGACTACTCAAATCGCTAGGCAAGAATGGACAAATCATTTGCGTTACCCACCTGCCACAAGTTGCCTCACAAGGTGACAACCATTATTTCATTAGCAAGAAATCAATTGACGGAAAAGTTAGCTCTTCGATTGACTTGCTTAATAAGAAAGCCAGAACCGAGGAAGTTGCTCGCATGCTAGGCGGTATTGAAATGACCGAGCAGACACTTGCTCATGCCAGGGAGATGTTGGAGACCGCATAAAAACTATAAACCACCGAGAACACTGAGCAACTTTCAGCCTTCACAGAGAAAAGCTTTTAAGACTTTTCTTTTTTCTCGGTGAAGCGTAGCGCCCTGTATCCTCTGTGGTTAATTATTCTTTATAAAAAAAGCCGCCTCAAAGAGCGGCTTTAGAAAACACAGTAATATCAAATCTTACTTCTTGGGACGAACATACAGCGTAAGGTTGTGATCGACTAATTCATAACCATGCTCTTCTGCAATTTCATGCTGACGCCTTTCAATAACAGGGTCTAGAAACTCAATAACTTTACCGCTTTCGGTATCGACCATATGGTCATGATGATCATCTTTCGCCAACTCGAATACCGCATGTCCACCCTCAAAGTTATGACGCAAGACCAGACCGGCAGCCTCAAACTGGGTAAGTACACGATAAACGGTCGCCAAACCTACATCATCACCCGATTCCAATAAAGCCTTATAGACATCTTCCGCACTCATATGGTGCTCATCAGCTTCTTCCAAAAGCCCCAATACTTTTAATCGTGGTAAGGTAACTTTCAAACCAACTTTTTTTAACTCTGAGTTGTCTGGCATGATTTATTTGTAATCCTATTCACAGCGTTTGCACGAATCAGGTATCATGCCTCGCTATAATGTTAGTTTCTTCTTTACAACATACTTTGCTTGCGTTTCGCCTATCTTCATAAAGATCAGCCGAAAACATTGTAAAGCAAAGATAATGGAATTCAAAAATTAGATGCAAAAGTTTTTAATTATTATTCTCACCGCTTTAAGCATAAGCGCCTGTAGCTTTCCTGGCGTTTTCAAAATCAATGTCCAGCAAGGCAACATCATCACCCAAGACATGCTCGACACATTAAAAGCAGGTATGACTAAAAAACAGGTTCACTTCGTATTAGGTGCTCCCGTTCTAGACAACACCTTCGATACAGAACTCGAAAACTACGTATACACCTATCAAGTTGCGGGCGGTGAAATCGAGAAACAAACCATAAAAGTCTACTATAGCCAAGGCGTGTACCAACGCTACGAAGGCACACTACTTGAGAGCAACCCAGCATATTAAGCGCTCTATTTAGTCTTTCTTTGCCGCCCGATTTAAGCGAGCCTGTTTAGGGTCGATCATTAATGGGCGGTAAATTTCAATACGATCCCCTTCTTTCAGCTCCTGCTCCAGTGGTTTACGAACCGCTTTACCAAATATTCCCATATCGGCCTTATCGAAATCTATCTCAGGAAAAACCTTATCAATTCCCGAGTTTTTTGCCCCATCAAAAACGTTGGTACCCGGCTTCACCTCGACTGTTAGTATTTTCTGCTTATCAGGCGCGGCATAGGCAACTTCTATTTGGATCATATTTTCCATTATTTACGTTTCCTTAACGATATAATTGATTTGCACGTTCACAGAACGCATCAACCATCGAGTTAGCTGCCTGATTAAATACCTTGGCAAAGGCCATTTTTGCCAAATTTTGTTTAATCTCAAAATCGAGCGTAAGTTCAACCTTACAAGCTCCTTCTTTCAGGTGAATAAATTCCCAGGCGCCTTTTAAATAGCTGAAAGGTCCCTCCACCAGGCTCATAATAATTCTGCCATCTTCAGACAAGTCGTTACGCGTGGTAAACGACTGCTTCAGCGCGCCCTTTTGAACCTCAATGCTCGCCAACATATACTCCGATTCAGACTCCAAGACCTGCGAGCTTGAACACCAAGGAAGAAACTGCGAGTAAGCCGCCACATCATTTACCAGTGCACTCATACGCTCAGCAGAGTGCATAACCAAGGCACTACGATTAATACTTAAAGACATTCACATCACCCTAAACTATCTTACCTCTATTGTACCCGCCAAGACCGTGGTCGCCTAGCCTCAATAAAAACACGCAACATAAATTTTCAGAAGGCTGGCACAAATGACTGAAACATGGTGTAGAATGGTTCATTTTTATAGCCCTAGAAACGTTTAGGTCTATTTGTACGAGATAGTGATAACAATAGATATATGGCCAAGAAAAAACCAAAACAACTGCCAGGCACCATTGCTCTCAATAAGAAAGCTAAACACGACTACCATATTGAAGAAAAGTTCGAAGCCGGACTCGCTCTAACAGGGTGGGAAGTCAAAAGCTTAAGAGAAGGCAAAGCTCAGCTTACGGATTCACACGTATTCCTAAAAAACGGTGAAGCCTGGCTTCTTAACGTCTATATCACACCGCTAACGTCAGCGTGTACTCACGTTATCGCTGAACCAACGCGCCAACGAAAGCTATTGCTACATAAAAAAGAAATCGCAAAGATAAATGCCAAAATGAACCAAGCTGGACACACCTGTGTTGCATTGGCGCTTTATTGGAAAGGAAACCACATCAAATGCGAGATAGCACTGGCCAAAGGTAAGAAAGATCACGATAAACGAGATGCCGAGAAGAACCGTGACTGGGATCGCCAGAAAGCACGTATTGTTCGAGAACACGTAAAATAAATAGGCTTGCCTTGTATTCCCAACAAGCGCCCCTATATAATGACTAACAATTAAATTACGGCATAAGCGACAGTTGCTAAAACACTGGCCGGGACTCGACGTAGTCGAAGCCAAACGCTTAATCTTGGTAAAAGTTACGGGGACGACATGGGCTTATGCCTGTTTTGTCTCAAATTGAAAGCCAATTTCTTGGCCTTCAAAAGGCATAAGCGACAGCGGCTCCGCCCGCTGGCCGGGACTCGACGCAGTCGAAGCCAGACGCTTAATCTTGGTAAAAGTTACGGGGACGACATGGCTTCGACGCTGGTAACAAAACCAAAGGTGCATGCCGAGTGTATAGTGGCACTCGTACTCCAATCGCTATAACTCATAGTTGCAAATGATGACAACTACGGTGCTCAACTAGCTGCGTAAGCAGTGAAAAAGCACTTTTAGGGCTACGGCCCTAACGGTCTTTAGCAAGGTGCCTGTATCGCGCTAATGACTGTCACTCAGAACAGGATCGCCAAGCGGCTTACTCAGGGTCGTTTCGTTAAACTTTACTGAGCTCGCCAACCACGTCCTGCCCGTTGGGCTGTGGAAGGTTAAACTAATTAACGGATTCTAAGCATGTAGAGCCGATGGCAGAGTGCTGACGGACGCGGGTTCAATTCCCGCCGTCTCCACCAATTGAAGAAGGTGAACTGATCTCAGTTCACCTTTTTTTATGCCTACGCCCCGCGCTACAGGCCTTATGTAGCAAGGCTTTGCGGACTTCGCACCATTTACAATCCCGAACTATCCAAGGTATATATTCTCTGAATTGCCGAATACTCTCTGTGCCTCTCTCACTTGCTCAGTGGCGAAGTCCATGACTGGAGAAAATCTACCCGTTTAAAATCAATAGGTTATCGACGGACTTGGAGAAAGGTTTGTTTGCAGCATTGGTAGGCGTGGGGACAACCTACCGAAACAGCGAGTAAAAAATAATATGAAAATCAAAGTCCATGACTCCTCGCCGACGAATACAGCTGCCGATAAGACCTCACTAATTCTGGACGATCTGCCAGCAATTCCAGGATCAAATCCATTAGACCATCCAAGCTGAAATCAATATCAAGTCGGTCTGCATGCACCGTAACTCTATCGATTAACTGCGTGACCAGCCGCTTTTGGTGAACCGGAAACAATTCCTCCGACAGCCCTTCAAGATTCATTAATCGTTTCACAACCAAAGAGAGATCAAAATCAGCGCTTTCAGTTAACGGCTTTGGCAAGTGGGCAAGCAGCTGTTCGGGCGTTGATAACAGCAGCCTCAGGCTCGACCAAACCTGATCATTTAAGTTTGCCGCCTGCAAACGAGGCAGACCAGAAGCACCAGCACCCTCGGCGATTTCCCGTTGTGGAATATAGTAGGCGTACTTTCTGCCTTTATAAGCCGATGATAACCATGGCGACATGGCTCGGCCGTCTGCACCAAACACACGCCCCTTCAGCATGAAAATCGAACCCTCATCGGAGGAAGCTCGGCTTTCGCCTCGACGACTGCGGGCATCTAATAGTGCAGTTACTTTACTCCACAGATCATGATCTACAATCGGCTTGTGTGCGCCTGCCTGCCAGGCGTCACAGTAAAAAACTTCGCCCAAATAGACGCGACTCTTTAACAGTGTATAAATTGCATTGCGATTAAAAACCTTACCGCCTTTAAGCTTTCCGGTTTGTGTCCGCCAGCGCTTGGTCTTTACGCCTCGTGCATTCAAATCATTCAGAATTGCAGTGACAGGTTCTTTATTGGCGTATCGAGTGAAAATCTCCTGCACGACTTTTGATTCGACTTGATCAACCACCAAGCGATCATCCTTAACAACGTATCCTAACGGGCATGAGGTACCTTGCCAGCGACCAGACTCCAACGTGGCAGCACGCTTTTCCTTTACTCGCTGACCGACCATCTCCCGCTCGAACTCAGCAAAAGAAGTAATGATATTCGTCGCCAGGCGACCCACATGATGAGACATGTCGATCTGCTGAGTTACAGAAACCACAGGCACATCATGCGCGTTTAGTTCAGACATGATTTGTTGAAAGTCGACCAGCCTCCGCGTTAGTCGGTCCAGCCGATGCACAACTACCACATCAATCAATCCAAGCTTGATATCGCTTAGTAGAGCGCGAAAACCCGCTCTCCGCATATGGCTGCCTGAATAACCTCTATCCTCATAAATCGTATCCACCAGCCGCCAACCCTTGCCGACTTGGGAACCGATAAATTCTGCGCAAGCCATAAATTGAGCACTGACGGAATCGAAAGGATCACGGCTATCCTTCTCTACAGACGAGCGAGAATAAATGGCACAGCGTTTAATGGGCAGCGACTCAGACATACAAATACAAACATTGACAATCTTTGTATTTGAGCCTAGCATGATCTGTATAAATGTCTACCCTTGGAGGTCATCATGCATGTTTCCCTGACTGCCGAGCTAGAGTCTCGCGTTAAGGCCAAAGTTGAAAGCGGCCTGTACAACAATGCCAGCGAAGTGATCCGCGAAGCACTGCGCTTTATGGATACACACGAAGATTGGATCCACGAAGTGAAATTGGCCCGCCTGCGCGAACAACTGAAAGTGGGCACTGATCAGCTAGATAAAGGAGAAGGCATTGCCATCGAATCAAAATCTGCCCTAGATTCACTGTTCGACGACATTAAAGCTTAAACCGCATGCCTGCACATCAACTTGTAATAGCTCCGGCCGCCAAAGCCGACCTTAAAGACATCTACCAGTATGGGCTTCGGCAATGGGGGCAAGCCCAATCTGACAGCTACCTAGAAAATCTAAAAGACCACTTTTGGTCTCTTACTGAACAACCACTGATGGGCGTTGAGCGCCCCGAACTCCTACCCGGCGCCAGAAGCCTCCCCATCGAAAGCCATACTCTGTTTTACAGAGTCAGTACTGATACGGTAGAAATTATCCGTGTACTGCATGGCCGCCAAGACCCGCAGCGACACTTAAAATAGCTCAAGAAGCTTCTCATCTTGGCACCGACTGAGCAACTCTCGAACGACTTTTCATATTGATAATTGCCACCAAATAACGAAGGTCAACCGTTCTCGGTTGGCCTTTTTTATTGCCTACACCCCGCGCTACAGGCCTTATGTGGCAAGGGTTTACGGACTTCGCACCATTCTTAATCTCAGACTATCCAAGGCGAATATTCTCTGAATTGCCGAAAACTCTCTGCACCTCTCCCCATCTCGAACAGCCCAAGTCCATGACCAGAGAACAGAGAACCCTTTAAAATCAGTAGCTTATTATCGGACTAATCAAAAGGTTTGTTGGGTGAATTGGTTGAGCGAAAGGAAATCACACTACCCAAGCGTCAATGTGTTGCGCGACATACTCCATCGGCAGACGCTCTTGCTCGAGCCTCTTGTCAGCATACTGATCAGCACGTAAACCCTTAAATAGAGCTAGCTCTGTTTCTGTCAAGGCAACAGGGTCTTTAGATACCGAGTCAGGCTCTGACACCATACGCTCCGCAAAAGTCTTGACCGTCAGCTCATCCATCATTAGTGGAGTAATACTACTCAGCCTACTTCTGGCATCACTTAAAATAGCCAAGCCTTCAGAATCAATATCTCCCCAGTAACCAACATTCTTATCAGCCAACCAACCTGCCTTCATCCATGAAACATTTTTGCCTCCACCTGAGACTGCTATCGTGTTGTGAACATCACTAAGCGCCAGACAGGACTGTTCGTTCTCGATCACCAAGATATTTCTCGCGGGCAACTCAAAGTCTTGCAAAGTGTCTGAGGATAGGCGAAGCAATGGTAGGCCACCCAACAGTGACCTGGTTTCCTGACAGAGGGGCTTAACTAACAACCAGTCTCTCGGTTTTTCTTTACAATCAAGCCAGCTCATCAAGCCAGTGCCTTTAACGTTCTTATCAACCAATGCAGTAACGACAGACTCAATTATTCGTAAATTTTTCTCGATGAATTTTGTATCCACAAAAGTGACAGGTAACGCCCTGAGATAACATCCTTGCCCCATTCCTTTTTGTAACTGTGGCAACAACCTCACCAACAGCTCTAAATCATCCTGCTCGAAACTGTCTAACGTTTCTAAATGATCAATTAATGCTTGGAATAAGCTCTGGTCGCTATTTCCATGGGAAGAGCTTCCCTCATAAGAGCTAGCTTGGTGACTCTGACTTTGAGGTAAATAGGATTGCGATGAGAGGGATTCAAAAATGTAACGAATTTTCGAAAGCCAGTCTTGTAACTGGCGCTCCTCATCCGAACCAAGTATGCAGGCAAGTGAGCCGATATCTAAGATATTTAAGTGTGTGGGAACATCCTGCTCAGCGAGCGAGCGGAAATTCCGTTTTTCCCAAACTACCTCAAACCCTTTGCTTTTTGAATCGCCTCTTTCTTGGCCAGCCCCATTAATAGAATCTTGGGAAAAGCTCTTCCAAGACGATACAAAGTTCTGAAAATGGCCAATATTCTGGATTGCCGCATTTCCCCTTGGAGGCTTCAAAGCAACTACCAAGGGAAATGAGTCCCCACCGCTCAGCAAGCTTTTCAAATTTCTAGAGTTCTGCCAGTGCTTATTTTTCAGCGTAAGAAGGACATCTTCTGGTAGTAAGCCCCAAGTCGCTTTTGATGAAGTGCTCATTAAGTTCTGACCAGATCGATTTCAGCGGTGATTTCATCATGTAGCGACGCACCGATCGCAGAACGTTTTTGCTCTGCCATGCGCCGATCAATTTCCTCCCATGTCACCTCACATAAGTGGCTTTCATGAAGCTCAGGATCCCGCTCGGCAATGAGCAATGATCTCGCTGACTCTCGCGCTAAATTCAGATTTTTATAGGGCGTAATCAAATTGACATGTATATGAAGCTCCTTGAAGACACGAAGCACTCTTCGGCTAACTGCCTCAGCGGTATTTGAAAATGCCTCATCCAAAAATACGGTGCAATAAATAGGCTTATCATACCCATCAGGAGTCAGCACGTAGGCAAGACTCGCGGCAACGATAGTACCGGCAAACGACTCTTTTTCACCGCCTGACTTTCCACTACTAGACTCAAGCACATCACGCACACTGAACGTCTGCGAATCAATCTCTTCAGCAAAAAATGACATTTGATATCTTGGATCTAACAGCCTCAAACTTTCCATATTGTTGGAAGTTCCTGGCGCACTCGCTTTCTCAAGAATTTCCACAACTTCAGCCAAAAGGTTAAATCGATTTTCATGATCATCACTTGTCGCCTGACTTAACGCACTCCGGACTTTACGCTCAAACTCCTGGACATGCGGATACTTTTCACGTTTTGAGCCAAGCTTTAAGTGACTGCCTTGCTTAAACTCAGTACGCTTCAACACGCGATTGATTGTATCGATCCTCTCTAATATATCTTCCCTCTCAGATTCAAGCTTGGTCTTAATTCGAGCCAAAGATTGAGTTGCGTGCTTATTTAAGCGCTCTTTGAACTGATCGATTAACTCAGGCAAACCCTCTTTTTCAATATAGGAGTAATGCTCTAAATAATCTGGCAGTCCATCTAAGCCAGTGGGCCAATCAACCGTAAGGGGCTGCCATTTATCTTTTCCTCTAAAGGAGCCCATGATGCCATTTGCAGAGTTTTCAGCAGTGTTTTTAGCAGATCGGACTTTTTCCAATTCGCTATCCAGCGTTTTTTCAAACTCCGATTGTTGATCTGCTATTTCTAAAGTGACGACACCAATTCGATCCGACAGGAGTGTCCTAACTTCATCACTCATACCAGCTGACGCCAATAAACGGTATTTCTCAGCCTGGCGTTGCGCATCATCCTTTTTGGTTTCTAATGCACCTTCATCCTTTTTGAGTTGCTCTTTATTTTTCTGAATATCTTGCAACAGCTTCTTAGCTGCATCCCAGCGAGATTTAGCCAACTCAAGGTTTCCGCCTGATTGTTCAAGTCTCTCCAAGTCGGCTTTCACTGTGTCTAAGCGCTTCTGCCAATAAGGTGCGTCTACTTGCTCCCAGGAATAGCCATCAATTCTTTCCCAAAGCTTAGCTCTCTCAGCGATGTTGTTGAGCGACTCTCGTGCCTCGGATAACGTTGCAGCCAACTCTGCCAAACGA
>NZ_LWGJ01001848.1:0-1271 GCF_001635845.1 Oleiphilus sp. HI0132
GAACAAGGTCAACTGGATCTATCATCAAACTATCAATTAAGCATGACAGACTCAGGCTTGTCTGGAGAAATCACTAGCAATACTTCAGTCAATAACCTTGATATAAAGGAGAGTATTGAAAGACAAGAGGTAGCCGGCTTCAAGACCTTCGCTCTAAAAGGCGTCAAGCTTAAGCTGGCAGGCGAGCAGCAAGCCCCTTCAATTTCAGTTGAAACAGTACAAATTTCCAAGCCCTATGCGAGAGCTAAAATCTCTGAAAAAGGCGAGATGAGCCTGGCTCAACTAAGTAAATCAAAACCGAGTGAGACAGAAGAAGGAAACACTGTAACAGAAGATCATTCGCAAGAAGAGCACAAAAGCGAAACAGCAGGAGAACAAGACCAAGCAAGTCAGCCTGCGAATATTGCCATCAATCGAATTATTATTGAAGAAGGCCGCTTCGACTATATCGATGCTTCATTAACACCGGTTTTTAATACTTATGTCGAGCAATTCTCCGGCGACATCACTAATATTTCTTCAGACATTGATGCCCACTCAAAAGTAGCACTATCTGGAAACCTCGATACCTATGGAAAAATTGCCATTAATGGCACAACTAACCCACTCAGCGCTCAACCTAATACTGCCTTAGATATTCAGGTCAACAATATTGACCTAAGTACCGCCAGTCCATATTCGGCTAAGTATGCTGGCTACCTGATCGATAAAGGCAAGTTGGATCTTGACCTGGCTTACGACATCAAGGGCTCTAAGCTGAAAGCGGACAATAAAGTCTTTATAGATCAATTTAACTTTGGAAAGTCTGTCGATAGCCCCGATGCCACAGTCTTACCACTTCCTCTGGCTATAGGTATTATGAAAAACCTCGATGGTGAAATAGATATCGACCTACCAATTAGTGGAGACTTGAGTGACCCGAGCTTCAGCTTTGGCGGCGTACTGCTAACAGCTTTCACAAACCTGATTACCAAAGTGGTAACCAGCCCTTTCTCTATCCTAGGCTCCTTGGTTGAAGGTTCTGATGACATATCATCTGTGAATTTTTCTGCTATGTCTTCGTCAATCGATGCGCTTGAAAGTGAGAAGATTCTTAAGCTTGCTGAAGCTTTGAAGAAGCGTCCTAATTTAAGTATTGAAGTACGGGGCGTAGCAGATAGAAGTGTCGATCTAGAACCTGGTGGGCAGGTGCTTGGCGAAGATAAACTAGCAGTGCTTGCGAAGAGTAGGGCACTGGCCATCGCTAGTTCCTTGGTGGAGATTGGCGGAAT
>NZ_LWGJ01001849.1:0-946 GCF_001635845.1 Oleiphilus sp. HI0132
GACTAATGTGATGGGCGCAACCAAGCGTTTATCGGAGCTTGTACTTCAAGGCTTAGCCCAGCGCCAGAACGATACACGTTTTTGCATGGTTCGCTTTGGCAATGTATTAGGTTCTTCGGGTTCTGTTGTACCGCTGTTTCGTAAGCAAATTAATGATGGTGGCCCGGTAACGGTAACGCACCCTGATATTACTCGCTATTTTATGACCATTCCTGAAGCAGCCTTGTTGGTACTTCAAGCAGGCTCAATGGGCGAGGGCGGTGATGTCTTTTTGCTTGATATGGGCGAGCAGGTTCGAATTGCCGATTTGGCAGGTAAGCTGATTCGCTTAATGGGCCTTGAGGTGAAGGATGATGATAATCCAAATGGTGATATCGAAATTCAGTATACCGGCTTACGACCAGGCGAGAAGTTATACGAAGAGTTGTTGATTGGCGACGACCCTTTACCAACCAGTCATTCTCGAATTATGAAAGGTCGTGAGATCTCATTACCTTGGGTTGAAGTAGAAGCCTTGCTTGAGAAGATTGATAAATACTCTCATCTATTTGATTGTTCTTCAGTGCGTGAGACGCTACTTAAAGCGCCTCTAGGGTATAACCCATCGAACGAGATTGATGACCTTGTTTGGAAGCAATCTCAGCATGAGTTGATACCCGAACATAATGCTTCAGCGAATGAAGAAGCACCCGTAAAGCCAAAAGTGGTTTCGATTTCAAAATCGCCCAAAAAACTGGCCTGATTTACTGCGCTGCCAAATGAGGGTGGCGTGAGCAGAGTTATCTCGCTTTTTAGCACTACTTTATATAGTGCTAATAGTGCTAATAGTGCGGCGGGGGCGGCTCCTGCTCAGTGCTTGCGCTGCCAGATTTAAGTTCCCCAAGCCCTTCTTTTAATAGTCGGTTCGCTACCCACAAATCTTGGATTTCCCTGTCCTGCTTAGTGA
>NZ_LWGJ01001850.1:0-610 GCF_001635845.1 Oleiphilus sp. HI0132
AAAAACACACGTCGACAATACCTCGGTAAAGAACTAAGTGAAGCCTTGTTCGGTCACGAAGAACGTTATGATGACTATTCTTATCAGCGCTTACTGATCAACAGCGACAGTTCACTAAGCGAGCAGGAAAAAGATCAGCTGATGGCTCAGGCCGAAAGCCAACTGCCCAGTAAGATGGCTCAAGGCATGCGCTATAAGCGCGAAGAAAAAAAGCTCACCGCACAAATAAACAGGCTTAAGAATCAGTCTGACACGGCTGAAGAAATCTTCGATTTAAGAGCTAATTTCTATGGAGAAAAGATCGCACAAAGAATGGCCTACCTAGAATCCAATACGCCACAGTGGCAAGCTCGCCTAACAGAATTCTACCAACAACGGCAAGATATCCTAGACTCAAATGAATTAAGTGACGAAGCCAAAAAACTCGCCTTACAAGAAGCCAAAGATAATGCCTTCACCAGAAAAGAACAGATCAAGCTCGCCGTACAATCGATACGGGGAGCATAGAGAGCTTGTAATTGGATAATAGCGTGCCGACTAGACAGATCGCGGACTTTCTTTAATTGTGCAATTTCTCCCTGCCTCTTTTGCTTTATAAAGCAAGTCATCC
>NZ_LWGJ01001851.1:0-889 GCF_001635845.1 Oleiphilus sp. HI0132
TGAGCCAGCAGGTGGGTTTGATAAAAATTGTTTAATAAACTTCGCTGGAACATGTCCTTCGAACACGAAACCCTCTGACGACACAGCAGTATGACAGGAGCGAGCATTAGCAGGCAGCTGATAGAAATCTTTTATATGCGCCACCGAATCCTGGTTCACAACTATGGCCGACAAACCGCCCTGTTGAATATGATCCACCCACTCAGAACAACAAGAGCAACTCTTTGTTTTATAAACAGTCAAAGTTCTATCTGCTGCGCTCGATTCAGTACTAGACGAATCCTCTGATTGACCGCATGCACTCAAGATACCAAACGCCAGCATCATACTCAGTATCATAAAGCGCCGAACTAGCGAAACAGATCTCTCTCTATCTATTTGCATATCGCAATTACCTCACCCTTTTAATCTAGCTGCTATAGTTAAATTCTGAATAAAAAGATCGACCTATCAATAAAGGAATTCTTTCATGGTCAAATTTGTCCGTACGCCTGATGAACGCTTTAAAAACCTGCCGAACTATAGCTTTTCTGCTCACTATACCGACGTCGGTGGTTTGAGAATGCATTATATAGACGAAGGCCCGGGAAGTGCCGACCCAATACTCATGTTACATGGTGAACCCAGCTGGTCATACCTTTACCGCCACATGATCCCTATTTGCACTGCTGCGGGGCATCGAGTCATCGCTCCCGACTTAATTGGCTTTGGCAAGTCAGATAAGCCTGTCAATATTGAAGACTACTCCTATCAAAGCCATATGGACTGGCTCCTATCCTTAATCAACGCGCTTGATTTAAACAATATTACACTGGTCTGCCAAGACTGGGGTTCATTGCTCGGCCTTCGACTCGCGGCAGAAAATGAAGAGCGCTTCAAAGCAATTGTA
>NZ_LWGJ01001852.1:0-893 GCF_001635845.1 Oleiphilus sp. HI0132
ATGCAGGAGCTACCACAAGAGCGGCTATCGGTAGGCTTAAACGCGATCGCTAGTGCAGAGTCGATTCTTGAGCAAACAGTCGCATACGTTAAAGAGCGTAAAGCCTTCGGCCGTGAAATAGCATCGTTCCAGAACACCCAGTTTAAGCTTGCCGAAATGTCAGCAACCTTGACGATGGCGCGTGTATTTGTCGATAAATGCTTAGAGCTGCATATTAATAAGCAACTAGATGTGGTGACCGCAGCGAAGCTTAAATTATTGACTACCGAGATTCAGTGTGACGTGATAGATGAATGTTTACAGCTACATGGTGGTTACGGCTACATGTGGGAGTATCCGGTTGCGCGCGCTTACGCAGATGCGCGTGTTCAGAAGATCTATGCTGGTACAAATGAAATCATGAAGTTGATTATCGGCCGCTCGATGGTCTAAAGGAAGTAGGGGTAAGTAATGTCACAACCACTCAAGGGAATTAAGATTCTCGACTTTACCACCTTATTACCGGGCCCTTATGCAACGCAATTGTTGGCAGATATGGGCGCAGAGGTTGTAAGAGTAGAGTCACCTACGCGACCCGATCTACTAAAGCTCTTGCCGCCAATGGTAGGTAAGGTTTCTGCCTCGCACGCCAGCGTTAATCGCAATAAGAAAACGATTGCTGTTGATTTAAAGCATGAGAGTGCAAAAGAGATCGTTCATAAGTTGGTGAGTGAGTTTGATATTGTGATTGAGCAATTCAGACCAGGTGTTATGGCGCGTCTAGGTCTGGATTATGAGGCCTTGGTAAAGTTTCAGTCTAAATTAATCTATTGCTCGATCACAGGCTATGGTCAAACAGGGCCCTTAAAAGATCGGGCAGGGCATGATATTAACTATTTGGCTTTGTCGGGCTT
>NZ_LWGJ01001853.1:0-993 GCF_001635845.1 Oleiphilus sp. HI0132
GATGTGATGATAGCCGGTGGTGCTGAAATGGCGACAACACCAATTGCTGTTGCAGGTTTTAGCAATGCTAAGGCATTGTCTTCCAATGACCGACCTGCTGAAGAAGTCAGCCGCCCTTGGGATAAAGGTCGAGACGGGTTTGTACTATCTGATGGCGCAGGTGCACTGGTTTTGGAAGAGTTGGAGCACGCAAAAGCGCGTGGTGCAACAATCTATGCTGAGCTAACCGGCTTTGGTATGAGTGATGATGCCTTCCATATTACTTCGCCTATTGAAGATGGTTCAGGCGCAAGAACCGCTATGGAAAATGCTATCAACGATGCAGGAATAGAACCAGAATCGATTGATTATATTAATGCTCACGGCACCTCAACTCCGCTTGGTGATGTGGCAGAATGCAAAGCGATCAAAGACCTGTTTAAAGAACATTCTAGCTCTTTGCTTGTTAGTTCAACCAAGTCAATGACTGGTCACTTGTTAGGGGCTGCTGGCGCGATTGAGGCAATCTTTTCTGTAAAAGCTATCACTGATCAAGTAGCGCCACCAACGATTAACCTCGATGAGCCTGAAGAAGGGTGTGATTTGGATTTCGTGGCACATACTGCCAGGAAAGCTCCGATAAAAGCTGCTCTATCGAACTCCTTTGGTTTTGGCGGTACTAATGGCACTTTAATCTTTCAGGCCTTGGAAGATTAGAAATGAAAACGCGAGCTCACTTAACGTTAGTCAATGAGCTTGAGACCTCGGCAATCGATATCGCTGATCGGGGCCTTGCCTACGGAGATGGTTTATTTGAAACGCTTAGAGTGGTCGATGGAAAAATTCCTCTTCTAAGTTATCATCTGGAACGATTTAAACGTGGCACTAAGGCGCTTGATTTAGGTGAAACTGAAATGCTTGCTGGTAAGTTTGAGCGTTATGTTGGCTTGGCTTTGAAAGACCTGACTAAAGCCGCTCACCTTAAGCGAGCGATAATCAAAGTGATTCTTACGC
>NZ_LWGJ01001854.1:0-713 GCF_001635845.1 Oleiphilus sp. HI0132
GTGCCCTGCACCTTCGAGAATCCCCCTAGTTAAGGTTGTCTTACCCATTCCGAGGTCACCGTGCAAAAAGATACTCACCACACCTTGATGAAAACAATGCTCATCGATGACACTGAATAACAAGCGTCCTAATGCTACTGTCGCTGACTCGTCAACCAATACAAGCCCAATAGCCGCTTTTGTCATACTCGCACCCTATATCGATTCACTCTCTTGCCCTATAATCCATAAACAAATATTAAAACAAGCGCTCTTTGCAGACACAAAAAGCAGGTTCTGCTGCACGTTTATGCCATAATAGCGTCGTAACACATTGCTTATTAATGTATTTGCTGAACAAACATTCCTAGTTAACTGTTAAGTATAGCAAAACATCGTCAGACTTACACAAAGATGCCGCTAGAATAGATTCGATGCAAAACACTAAGCCCAATCTTACTCACAACGAGCTGCTAGAACTTGAGCAGTCAATCCAAAAAAAAGCGCTAGAACTTGGGTTTCAGCAATTTGGCATCACAACTAATGACCTAGACATTCATATAGAACGATACAAAGACTGGCTCGATAGAGGTTTTCATGCAGACCTGGATTATATGGAAAAGCATGGAAGCAAACGCTGGCAGGCTGATGAATTAGTTCCCGGCACGCTTAGGGTTATTTCCTTGCGCATGAATTATCTAAGCGACCCAAACTCTCCTCTAGGCCTTTTGAAC
>NZ_LWGJ01001855.1:0-995 GCF_001635845.1 Oleiphilus sp. HI0132
ACCATGCCCAGGCGGCAAGTGCGTCGTAACCAACAGAAGACCACTTAATTAGACTGTATAAGCCGATCACAAAGATCAAACAACACATAAAAGCCATGATCTTGAAATGAATAAAGTCGCGGTCACTCTCAACCATCGAAGGCAGACAAGCATTGAAGCCTTGCTGAATAATATTCAATGTATGTTCCTTAGTGATACTAATAATTTAGACCCAACCGTTACCCTACCTTCAAGAAAGGTGGCCGGTTCAAGCAAGTTCTAATTCACATTATAGCCCATTTTTCACTTTGCAAACTTAGTTCACTTAGTATCTGCAAACACTGAGATTTGTGCTACCTTCAGTAAAGGTAAAATTACTTTTAGCAGGAAAAAGTGCATGTCAGATAAAACGATCATGGTTGTCGATGATGT
Organism: Oleiphilus sp. HI0132; assembly: GCF_001635845.1. Lineage (NCBI taxonomy): Bacteria > Pseudomonadati > Pseudomonadota > Gammaproteobacteria > Oceanospirillales > Oleiphilaceae > Oleiphilus > Oleiphilus sp. HI0132. The sequence continues at coordinate 412 of NZ_LWGJ01001855.1, forward strand.
CGAGTCAAACCGTGTGCTTTTAAAAATGATTCTCGAAGATGACTTTAACATCGTGGAATGCAGCTCCGGCCAAGAATGCCTGGATCAGGTAAGCCAGGAAGTACCTGATATCATTTTGCTAGACGTAAACATGCCCGGAATGACTGGCTACGAAGTTTGTACCGAGCTTAGAAAGCACAAAGAAAGCAGCGTTGTTCCCATTGTTTTCGTCTCTGCCATGGATAATGTCGAAGAACATCTTGCGGGCTTTGAAGCAGGCGGCAACGAATACATCACCAAACCAATTGACCCGGAGCGAGTGCTTGAACGAGTCAATTACTTTATAGATCACCAAGCCGAAACAAACAAAGCGAAGGAAGATGCCAGCAACGCCATGAAAGTTGCCATGGAAGCCATGACATCAAGTAGCGAGCTTGGCCAAATAATCGAATTCGTGAAAACCTCTCAGGAAATCACAACACTGGAAGGCATTGGACAAAAACTATGTGAAGTTGCATCAGGCTTCGGCTTGAGCGCATCCGCTGTCATCTATGGCACCCCTAGTGTTTTTATTAATTGCTCGCAAGACTCTATGGAAGCTCGCG
>NZ_LWGJ01001856.1:0-1071 GCF_001635845.1 Oleiphilus sp. HI0132
TTACCGGAAAACGTTACGACATTTTGACTCCCTGCACTTATATCATCCCAGCTGCCATTGCGAACTTGGTCGATAGAGGCCTGCCCCGCCATCCACGCGGAATAGCACTTCCTGTCAGAAGGATCATCATTATCAATTACGCCATCAGTTAATCTATGACAACTCCTATCAAGTGGAAAATGATCAAACATCTCTTTCGAGCTTTCCGTGACGTACCGATCAGGTACGCCGTCTGCATCACTATCTATCTTTGACGGGTCTGATATATATGAAAGTTGAACGCAATATTCACTGTTTCCTATGTTACTAAGTCGATATTCATCAGCATTACAAGAGGCTGTGCTCTCAATTAATCTCGGAGGGTTTGCGGAATCATAAATAACTTCATAACGAGATTCGGTGTCATTATTTTGATTGCCATCAAACAAGCCATCTCCATCTGTATCGTTCTTAGCAGGATTACTTTGGGTAAGCAGCACTTCAATACCATCCGGCAATCCATCAAAATCAGTATCTGCAACAATAACTGAAGAATCTTCATTATTTTGATCTAAGTCGTTGACATACAGATCATCATCTATGTCTTCATCGCCATCACTAAGGCCATCCCCATCGGTATCAGCCCTTAAAGGGTCAGATACTTTAAAGTTTTCTTCGTTGGATTCCAGCTCCTGGTAACTTGTATTGATATCGAGCGGATTAATATCAAAACGGGTATCACCATAGGTTTTCTCAATCAGCATGAGCTCGGTATAATCAGTAAGCCCGTCACCATCACTATCCGCTAGAGAAGGATTAGAGATATATCGAATATGAATTTTACCGATAACCTCAACACCCGCATCAAGCTCATCACCTTCAGCAACAAATGGCTCGTTTAGCGAAGTGCCAGCATCATTGACTACAATTCTCGCGACGTCTGTAACGAGATATTCGTAGGCAGCACCCTCGAAGCTATTGGAAGGCGGATTCCAACCAGTAACACCACTCTTTGAATTAAGGTCTATATCGAGATCACGACCAGTCTTGAGCAACGTTAACTCATCAAGACCGAAACCATAGACCCATACT
>NZ_LWGJ01001857.1:0-982 GCF_001635845.1 Oleiphilus sp. HI0132
TTCCGGAGGCTTTACACAGTTCGGTGGTTTAAAGGCATATATTAGATCGGAAGGCATCGGTGCTGTGTGGGATATGACGCATCCATACGCAGCAAAAATGAGTTCAACGGCGATAGATGTATGTAACAGCTTGGCCTTGCCTTATTGGCGATTTTCTCGAGAACCTTGGGTCGCTAGAACATCACTGAGTCGCGTCATGTCGTCTTGAGACAGCTGCCCGACAGTCAGCAAGATTCTCTTAAATTTGGCACATTCAGTGACCGCATCAGCCCATGAAGAGACCGAGATCCAGTTATCGCCCTTTTGCGCGACCCAAGGTTCTCGAGAAAATCGCCAATAAGGCAAGGCCAAGCTGTTACATACATCTATCGCCGTTGAACTCATTTTTGCTGCGTATGGATGCGTCATATCCAACACAGCACCGATGCCTTCCGATCTAATATATGCCTTTAAACCACCGAACTGTGTAAAGCCTCCGGAAATGACTTCGCAGGGTACGTCGGGTTGTCGAACCAAGCCTGCCACGCTATAAATAAGCGAATGATCGTTAGTATTAAACAAACCCTTTTCATAGGCGCGCTTCGTAAAAACTCGCGCATCTGCCGTTCCGCCCAGCAAGAGTATCTTCATGGGCTTTCCTCAGAGGCAAAACCAATAAATTGGCCTTGTCGATCAACAGAATACACCTCCAAGGTGACTGTATTATCAGGCAGTGTTCTCAATACGCGACGCGCTTCGTTAAGTGCTGCTTTACATAATTCATCGCCAATCAGTATCCCGGCATCGCGACAAATCTGAAATACCTGCATACTTGTATTCGCTTCTTGGATTTTATCGAGCACGCTTTGGTCTGCCTTCTGCGCTTTCGCGATTCGAGCAAGCTGCTCAAAATCAATGGACGAAGAACGGCTATTTAAATCCATGTGGCCATTTGCCAGCTTGCTTATTTTTCCGAACCCACCACAAATAGAGACTTTTTTGA
>NZ_LWGJ01001858.1:0-12465 GCF_001635845.1 Oleiphilus sp. HI0132
TACTTTCTAATTCGCTTTCGAAATGAGAGAAACGATTCAACAGAGCATCTTCTTGATAGAACAGCTCAGCTGTAAGATCGTTTTGATAGCAGCGAAAAAGAGCCATCTCTGACGAGAGTCGGATATCACTAAAATCAGTCAATAAGGGTTTAGTGAAGTCAACTGGTGATATGACATCAAGCGCATTAGCACCCTCTACTCGCCCCCAGAATAAGGTTTGACGTCCAAGCTTTGCAACGCAATCCGAAAAACTTACCTGCAACCAGGCTTCATTTAACTCACTATTCGTATAGGGCTCTCCATAGTCGCGAGATAGATTATCTGGAGAGAAAAAGTGTGTTACCTCATAATCTATACGTGCATACGCACCCGACCAAAGGGGTGTATCCAGCTCAAGCCTCATACCAATATTTGACTGTTCAACATGCCGACCGTATGCCAATTCACGCGTGACAGACACGCTAAATATATCTATGAGCATAGCTGAAGACGAACCTGGCCTTTCGTGCGAGTCTTCGCCTAGTTCGAATTCATCGCTAAGTAACAGTGATTCTTCAGCAAGTAAGCTAGTATCATCGTAGACCTCATCCTGCTCTAGTAAGTCTTCACATATAGCAAGGCCACAATATGAGAGCAAATAAGTGACTAGTAGAAATCTAAGCATTAGAGTAACTATCACTTAAAGTGCTTTCTCAGTTTCGACAAATGCTGTTCACGGAAGGCAAAATCGTTGAGGCTACGCTGGGTCAAAAACGCTTCATCTAGCGCAACGCCAAGAACAACTTGTTCATTTACGATGGTTGATAAACGCTTAGATTGCAGATTAAAGACCGTAATTTCACGCGCTAGCCACTTCCCGGACAGCTTCTCGTATTTTTTCATCAGGGTGCGCTTATAAAGCTTGCCATGCTTGTCGTAACCTTGCACTTTAAGCGCTACAAATTTTTCTTTATCAATCCATAGAAGTAGCTTGCTATAGTTAGTCTTTCTTAGACGCACAGGCTTTGGTTTCGCTTCTATAACCCAAACTTGAGTTTGACCGTACTTTCCTTCTTGCAAAATCTTGTAGTCATATTCATCAGTTTTGCCACTTTCCATATCTTCTGTTGTAAACTCAGAACCAAAGAAAGCGACTGGTTCTTGATCATCAGATGAGCCACTCACCATTCGTTTCACCTTCCCCAAGGCAGACAGGTATAACCAAGACTCGGTATCTCTTGAATCATCTTCGTAGCTATATGTCAGCATGCCCACACCTTTTTCGCGGGCGGGTTCTAGAATGATAGAGATAGCTTTGCTGTCTTTTTTATTAACGCCAGCCTGAATGCTGTAGGATTCAAATCGTTTGATTCGTTTTGACTCGGTGCACGACACTTTCTTGCTCTTGATTTGAAAAGGACAAGAAGAAAGTGTCGATAGACTTAAGTTCATATCAGCCGTTTCTCGCTGAACTACATCCACTTTTTCCATAATACTTTTCGCATCATTAGCAGCTTGAGACAGTGTGCTAAATGCAATTAGCATCACCAAGGCCGAGACCTTAAAGCTTATCGTTTTCATGCGCCGACCTCCTCTTGACGAACAAGCGCTGCCATATGTTTTTTCCGCCCTAAATCTGGTTTTAGCCAGCTTATCAAGGCAGGCAGTAATAGTAAGTCTGAAGACAAAGCAACTACGATTGATAATGAACCAAAAATACCGGTTTTTGCCAGTCCCATATAGTCTGAGAAGGCAAGCATTGAAAAGCCAATCCCTAAGACTAGGGTAGTAAATGTTACCGCCTGGCCAACTTCTGAGATGGTGCTTTTAAGAGCCGCGTCAACATCACCAAGTTCAAACCACGCATCTCGATAATGTGCAACAAAGTGAATAGTGTCATCCACGGCAATACCAATAATTAAGGGAGCAATAATCAACGTGTCCGTATCTAAAGGTATATCTAGCAAGCCCATCAGACCGAAGGTAAAGAATGCTGGCAGGAGATTAGGAATCATTGAAATCAACCCTGCTTGCACAGAACCTAAAGAGAATATTAACAAGATTGTGATAATAACCAGTGCAAAAGCGAAACTCTTGATTTGTGCCCAGCTGATGTGATCGATTAACTCCATCATTAAGGCTAACTGACCTGTAACACTTACTTCAAGATCTGGATACTGAGCCTTTAAAGGTTCAAAATAACGATCTAGGTCAAGTTGAACCTGCTCAAAGAAATGGGTGTATTCGAACGAGCCCTTGTTCCGCAATTGAGCTGAAATATGAGTCTTGGAGTAGTCATCGCTTACAACATTTCTTCGGTCTCGGCTGTTGGCATTATCAAAGAGGTAAAGGAGCTGCGCCGCTAGAACTGGGTCTTCCGGCACGCGATCATAAGTGGGGTCCCCTTCATGCATTACCTTATTTGTATCTTTTACGAAATCAGCCAAAGAAAAGGTTTTAACAACGCTGTCAGGGTAGGTTTCGACCAAGTGAGCCTGGAAGGCATCAATCACCTTAAGTACTGCCGGTTCTTTAAGCGCATCAGACGATTTCATGTCAACAATAAACTCGAGATTCTGTGCCCCCATCATCTCCTTGTCGACCAAATCGTAAGTAACCCGAATCGGTGCATCTTCTTTTGCCAATTCGACTAAATTTGAGTCAATTTTTACTTGAAGCGTACCAATTACAAACAAGCCGAAAAGCGCGATATAACAAAGCGTGACAACTTTACTCTTTCTTTTAATGTACGCGGGTATTTTATCAAGGAAGTGTTGAAGCGAACTTGCTCTTCCTGCACCTCCACCCGACGCATACTTGCTCTTCTTTGCCTCGGCTTTCTTGGACGCTTTCAGATGATACGGATGCCAGAGATCTAGTAGTACAGGTAAAAGAAATAATGTAAAAATGAAAGCTACACCGACACCTAGGGCAGAATTTAAACCAAAGATGGCTATTTGAGGTAGATCGCTAATCATCAGGGCCATCATACCCGCCATGGTCGTGATGGTTGTTAAAAATATAGGGATGCCGGTTTTGCGATAGGCCATTCGCATCGCAGGGCGATGCTCCTCACCTTCTTGTCTGTATAGCATATATGCGCTCAGCACATGTACACAGTCAGCAGTTCCAACGGCCAGTATCAACATGAATGACAGACTCACCATTGTCGACAAAGTAACGCCAATTGCGCTCAGAAAACCTATAGACCAGAAGGCCGAAAACGAAATCACAACGACCGGCCAAACGACAGCTGAAAAAGAGCGAAACAGTATCCACAGCAAGGTAACAACGGCCAATAGCATTAAGCCCATTAACATCGACGCTTGAGCCATATTGTTCATGGCAAACTCCATCATGGCGGCGTTGCCTGTAAAGTGGAAACTGAAATGAGCGAATTCAGGCTTTGCAGCAACGGTACGCAGAGACGTCATAAAAACTAAGTACTCATCCATACTCATTTCTTCAAAATCAATAGGCTCATCACTGAGCTCCGTTGACACTATCTCAACTGCTGCGTCATCAAACTCAAATTCATCGCCTTGGAGTAAATCAACACCTTCGTCAACCTGGGGTTCTGAGGAAGAGATAACGCCAAAATCGGTTTTTATACGAATACCGCCGAATCTATGATCTGGCGAAAAGTACGCTAACTTAAAAGCGTCCTGCCCTAGCGCAATAGATTTTCGTTGCTCTAGCTCGAGATCGCTAGTTGGATAATCCTGAGCGTACAATTTCTTAGAGATAAGCGTGTCTTTATCTGCTACCTGATACCGCGCATTGTACAAACTGTCAATTTGATCAATTCGCTGAAGTATTCCACGATCAAATTCTGGAGAAACATCTTCGCTGCTTAGTCCAAGCCGGTGGTCATCGAGCTGCTGGTGAAAGGCCCTAATAGTGGCTACAGATTTTGATGAGAAAACATTTCCATCCTGAGCTTCGTAAACAATATAGATGCCGTCATCACTGCCAAACTGCTGTCGATATTTATCTAAAGAAACTTTAGTTGGATCATCATCTTTGAACCAGCTTTCGAGGGACATATCCATCGTAAACTTAGTGACCATTGCGTAAATAAAAGCCGCAGAGATAACAAAGAAGAGGCTGACGACAAACAAACGGCGCTTAAGTAGATAATCCGGAGCTCGCTCGAAAAAGGAATTAAGACTAGAGAGATAATTTTGCAAAAGTAGGATCCATTCAATTAGTTGGGCAAGGCGCTGACGATGACTTTGTATAGCAAATTTGAAGAATGCTGCAGTTTTGTTGTTATTCAAATGCGTAAGCAATGATAACGAATTTCATTTACAGAAAGCTATAAAGGCCATAACTAAAATAGCAATCAGTTCTCAATTTTAGTTAATTGTACAAAATCTAAACTACCCACTTTGATGTATATCAACCCCACCCCTTAAGCACTTGATAAAAGGAATAAATATATACCCCACTTGACATACATCAAGGCAAAGTAGGTAGAGGCGCTACAGAATCGGCTTGCTTCCAACTTTTGGCAAATAATAAGGAACGTGAATCATATGAATCAAACGCCTATTCAACCTAAGAACTACGATTATGGAGTAGTTCGGCAATTCACCATTATGACGGTAGTCTGGGGAATTGTCGGAATGCTTGTCGGTGTGCTTATCGCCGCGCAACTTGCATGGCCCGCACTAAATTTCGATTTACCGTATTTAACTTTTAGCCGCTTGCGGCCTTTACATACGAATGCAGTAATCTTTGCGTTTGGTGGTTGTGCACTCTTTGCAACCTCTTATTACATAGTCCAAAGGACATGTCATACGACACTGTTCGCGCCTGGTCTGGCGAAGTTTACCTTTTGGGGTTGGCAGTTAATCATTGTATTAGCAGCAATCACTCTGCCTCTTGGTTTTACGCAAGGCAAAGAGTATGCAGAGCTAATCTGGCCAATAGACCTACTCATTGCAATCGTTTGGGTTAGCTATGGTGTTGTATTCTTCGGCACGTTGGTAAAGCGAAACGTTTCGCATATCTACGTTGCTAACTGGTTCTATGCAGCGTTCATTATCGCTGTAGCGGTACTTCATATCGTTAACAACTTATCTATTCCTACTAGCCTGACTCATTCCTACCCTGTCTTTTCGGGTGCAACCGATGCAATGACTCAGTGGTGGTATGGACACAATGCTGTTGGCTTTTTCCTAACTGCGGCGTTTTTAGGCATGATGTACTACTTCGTTCCAAAGCGTGCGAATCGCCCTGTATACTCCTATAGATTATCAGTTGTACACTTCTGGGCTTTGATCTCTATTTACATGTGGGCTGGTCCGCACCATTTGCAATACACTGCTCTACCAGACTGGGCCCAGTCACTTGGTATGGTGTTCTCCTTGGTTCTATTAGCTCCGTCATGGGGTGGTATGATCAACGGTATCATGACGCTATCTGGCGCATGGGATAAGTTACGCTCTGACCCGATCCTTAAGTTCCTGATTGTATCCCTATCGTTCTATGGCATGTCGACCTTTGAAGGGCCAATGATGTCGATAAAAACCGTCAACGCACTATCTCACTATACTGACTGGACAGTTGGGCACGTTCATTCAGGTGCGCTTGGTTGGGTTGCTTTTATTACTATCGGTTCCGTTTACATGCTTGTTCCTGAGCTATTTAACAAAAAGCGCATGTATAGCGAATCGCTGATAAACAGTCATTTCTGGATCGCAACAATTGGTGTAGTACTTTATATAGCATCAATGTGGATCGCTGGTGTAATGCAAGGCCTAATGTGGAGAGACATGGGTGACGACGGTACGCTGACATATACTTTCATTGAAAGTATCAAAGCTAGCTACCCCTACTATGTCGTACGTGTACTTGGTGGATTAATGTTCTTGGTTGGTATGTTGATGATGGCATATAACGTAATTAAAACCATCGGTTCTTCCGAGTTAGACAACGAAGCATCCAACAAGGAGGCAGCATAATGAATCATCAAACTATTGAAAAGAACAGCGCACTACTTGGTGTATTAATTGCCCTAGTAATTAGTGTTGCCGGTTTGGTTGAAATCGTTCCGCTGATGTTTCAAACACAAACGACAGAACCAGCACCAGGCGTTAAACCTTACACAGCGGTTCAGCTAGCGGGCCGCGACATCTACATTCGTGAAGGTTGTTACAACTGTCACTCACAGATGGTTAGACCTTTCGCTGATGAAGTGTTGCGATATGGCCCTCCGTCAGTTGCAGGTGAATCAGTTTACGACCGCCCGTTCCAGTGGGGTTCGAAACGAACAGGTCCTGATTTGGCACGCGTTGGTGGCCGTTACTCTGATGAATGGCATCGTATACATTTAATCAATCCTCGTGATTTGGTGCCTGAATCAAATATGCCAAGCTTCCCTTGGTTAGCCGAGGCACCAGCAGAAACTGATAGCATTATAAGCAAAATGGAAGCCTTACGTTTACTAGGCCATCCCTATTCAGACGAAGAAATCGCTAACGGGCCCGCCCAGCTAGCAAATATGACTGAAATCGATGCTTTGATTGCATACTTGCAAGTGCTTGGCACTGCAAACAACGGGAGATAAGCATGGGCGAATTACAGCACACACTAAGCGGTTTAATGACCGGCATGCTTTTGCTTACGTTCATCGGAATTTGCTTCTGGAGCTGGAGTGGCAAGCGTAAAGAAGCGTTCGAGGAAATGGCAAATCTTCCCTTGGATAACACTGCAACGAATACTTGCAATAACAAAGAAAAAAGTGAGGCCTAATTATGAGTACAGGATGGAGTATTTTCATCAGTGTATTGGTCATCGGCAACCTAGTTGGTGTCATGTGGCTACTGTTCGCGACTTCTTCAAAGAAGTCGGATGAGAGCGGTGAGGTCGAGTCTACCGGACATGAATGGGACGGTATATCCGAACTGAATCACCCACTACCAAAGTGGTGGTTTAACATGTTTATTCTGACAACTATTTTTGCAGCAATTTACATGTACCTTTACCCTGCACTAGGTAATAACGAAGGTTCATTAGGTTGGACTCAACTTAATCAGTTAGACGCCCAAATGGAAAAGAATAGAGCGGACCGCGCTGCCTTCTTTTCTCAATTTGAGGGCAAAACAGCTGAAGAACTTCAAGCAAATACTGAAGCAATGAAAACTGCTTCACGCTTGTTTGCCAATAACTGTTCGCAATGCCATGGTTCCGATGCTAAAGGCTCAAAAGGCTTTCCGAATCTTGCAGATGATGACTGGCTATACGGAAATAGTTCAGATTTGATTTCGCAGTCAATTCTAAATGGCCGTCAAGGCGTGATGCCTGCTTTCGGCGCAATTTTAGATGACACGCAAAGATCTGACCTTACTCAGTACGTGCTTAGCTTAAGCAATCAGTCCACTGACGCGACCAAAGCAGAACAAGGCAAGGCAAGCTTTGATATGCAATGCGCTGCTTGCCATGGCATTGACGGTAAAGGCAACCAGCTGCTTGGTGCGCCCAACCTTACTGACAATATTTGGTTATATGGCGGACTGTTAAGAGATATTGACGCCACGATAGCCAATGGACGTAACGGCAACATGCCGTCGCACAGACATTTGTTTAGTGAGCAAGAAGCTAAAGTTCTATCAGCTTATATTTTGTCTCTATAACTTTGTCATCAAGGTGTAATTCAGCGCCCAATCATTTATATAGGCGCTGAATTACACCAATATTTATAATGATCCGAGGTCAATGATGATTCGAATTATCATATCGCAACTACGCACGATTGTTCCCGAGGAAGAATTACAGTCGAAAGTTTTCTGGCGCTCATTTGGTGTTATGGCTTGGGTGTCTTTTTTATGCGCAGCACTGGCAACAATGCTTTTCTTCGCAGCATTTGATCCGATAGAGTTATCAAGTATCGCGACTTTCCCTGTAGAGTTTAGCCCAAATGCTCTATATACATTAGGCTTTTTCCTCTTTTGGGTGTTTGGTTTTAGCTGCACAGCTTTGAGCTGTGTCTTATTGGCCCTACCTCTTGCCAAACGACAAAAATCCTTGTCAGAACATTACGATGAGGAAGCTGACTAGTCGGCTCAAGACAAAAACAACTTGCAGCTGCTCCTAGGCCTGCAGGCATCTAGTTCTATCTGTTTACATTGGTGTTAATTAATGGATATTGAAAACAAAATTGCACATCGCTTCAAGTCTTCCGACAGCAACTTGTATGCAAGTCATGAAAAGGTACACACCCGTGAAGTAAAAGGTGTTTTCCAATCGCTTCGCAAAGCAATGATGTTTACACTGCTCGGGCTTTACTATTTTGCAGCCTGGTTTACATGGGATGGACATCAAGCAATTTTGTTCGATTTACCGGAGCGCCAGTTTCATATTTTTTGGCTAACGTTTTGGCCTCAAGACTTTTTCTTTCTAGCTTGGCTATTAATCATGGCTGCGCTCAGCCTATTCTTTTTTACAGCCTTGGCTGGCCGCTTATGGTGCGGTTATGCCTGCCCCCAGACCGTCTGGACTGAAGCCTTCGTTTGGATGGAACGCATTATTGAGGGTGACCGAGGCGCACAGCTTAAGCTGGAAAAGATGCCCTGGAATGCTGAAAAAATTCGCAAACGAGGGACCAAGCAGCTTGTATGGCTCCTGTTCTCATTATGGACCGGTTTTACCTTGGTCGGATATTTTACACCTATACGCGAGTTATCAGCGTCTTTGTGGACAACGCTGTCTGGCACCTACACTCTTGGGCCCTGGGAAACTTTCTGGATCCTATTTTATGGTTTTGCGACTTATGGAAACTCTGGCTACCTCAGAGAACAGGTATGCTTATATATGTGCCCTTATGCACGCTTCCAAAGCGCCATGTTCGATAAGGACACTCTGATTGTCTCCTACGACGATGACCGTGGCGAGCCAAGAGTTAAGGGTAAAAAAAGAAAGGAAATGGCCGACCAGGCAGGTGACTGTGTTGACTGCTCTTTATGTGTGCAGGTCTGCCCTACTGGCATCGATATTCGCGAAGGCTTACAGTATGAGTGCATTGGCTGCGCAGCTTGTGTGGATGTATGTGACCAGGTAATGGAAAAAGTCTCGAAACCTCAAGGTTTGATTCGCTACACCACTGAACATTCCTTACATCACGAAAAAACTAAGATTCTTAGGCCGCGAATTGTCGCTTATGCTATTTTGTTAGTTGCTTTATTTGTTGCCTTTGTTATTGCCATTGCAATGCGTTCACCGCTAGCAGTTGATGTACTCAGAGATCGTGGTGCACTATACCGCGTTATCGACGCGTCTAATATTGAAAACGTCTATAACTTTAAGGTGATGAATAAAAGTAAGAATGCGCAAACATATCAAATTGATGTGTCCGGAATTGACGGCGCAAAGGTTTCTTACAATGAAGTGCAAAAAATAGCACCAGGCGAAGTTGGCAATGTTACCGTAACCGTTGCAAGCCCCGTAGCGTCTTTAGATAAACCTATTGAAACTCTTGAGTTTACAATCTCTACCAAGATTGAGGATGATATATATAAGGTTCAAGAAAGTTCTCGATTCTTCAGCCCAAGATAGCACCGTAATCACAATACCTACCCAGAGATGGAATATAACAATATGAACGATACAAATAATAAACCTCAAACTGCCTGGTATAAGCAGTTTTGGCCTTGGTTTTTAATAGCATTACCAGCATCAGTTGTTGTCGCGAGCATGTTCACAATCTCGATTGCTATAGATAGCGCGCCAATAATTACTGACCGTGAGATCGGGCGATTTGCCCGTGAAGAAGTGAAAGAACCTTAAGCTTATACTTGCAGTTTTCCGACGATGCTTTCAAGCTGATTAGCAAGATCAGCTATCCTCTTTGAGTCTTCGCTAACACTCATTGCATTAAGTAGAACGTGGTCGGCTCCTTTTTTGACTTCCTCTAGGCCATTGCTCACAGCGAGACTTGTTTGGCTCTGCTCTTCAGCGGCAGACGCCACGACAAGATTACTGCGATTGATACGATCACTTAGGGAGCGGATATCAGAGAATAAAGCAACCGTACGCTCCGAGCTCTCAACGCTGTTGTTTGCTGTCGAGGTACCTTGATCCATTACCCGAATAATATCGCTGGTTACACTTCGAATTGCATTTACAAGCTGCTGTATCTTCTCGCTCGACTCATGTGCATGTTGAGCGAGCGAACGAACCTCATCTGCAACCACCGCAAAGCCACGGCCCGATTCGCCAGCTCTTGCAGCTTCAATTGCAGCATTGAGCGCTAAAAGATTAGTCTGTTCAGAGATTACCTGTATCTCGCTTGTTGTAGAATCTATTCTCTTCGTATCATCTTGCAAGGTTGATATCAAAGTAGAAACTTGGTCGATCTCCTGACTTAGCGTATGTGTAACATCCTTGGCTTGTTGGACTTCTAGCTCGCCCGAAGCAGTGAGATCAGCCGCAGACGAACTAACTTCATGCATCTCTGAAGCGCTGCTGGCCACTTCCTGTGCGGCAATTGTTAATTGCGCAATTGACTCTAGAATTGCCGCAGTTTCCTGCTGTTGCTCAGACATATCCCGCTCGGTTCGATTTGCATTCTCCTGAAGGCTTGCAGCAGATTGATGCAGCGATCCAGCAGTATCCATAAGCACTTTAACGGTACTTTGATAATTATCTTGCATGGCATTAAAAGCCTCAGCCATTTCGCCCACTTCATCAAGACAATCTATTTCTACTCTTGCAGTTAAGTCACCATTCTTCCTAACATGTTTCATAACTGATTTTAGATTGTCAATATGACGTTCAAAGAAGGTAATCAAAATCTGTGAGCAGACTAATAGAACTAACATCAAGACAAATACGACGGAGGCAAAATTGAGCGCTTGAGCTTTAAACATTTGTATCAAAGAAGGTTTAACGGCTACACGCGCAATGATTGCGCCATTGTCAAGACTCGCTTTTGTAAGAGTCACGGCAGGGAACTCATCGAGCCATCCACCACCAAAGGTAACAAGCAATTCTTTTGCATCGAGCGCCTTGTCGATAGACTCACTTGAAATTGAATTGTGAACATTTTTACCAGTAAAATAATCTTGCTGACCTGACTCACGGTAAATCAGGTTATTACTAGCTGCTGTCAATGCCCGGTACTCTAGTGGGTCCAACTCTTTTGAAATAGATAGTAAGCTATCGACAATATCAGCATTGTCCTCACGACTTTCATCCAAGATGAAAGAATGATTTATTGCAATGGAGGCAGCAACCATTAAACAAACAATGGTAAATGAAACCCCGTTTAACAACCAAAACTTATACTTTAAACGGAGATTCAAAAGAAACTTATACATATCTGGTAAGGCTCAATTAATTATTATCGTCAATAAAATAGCAGTATAGACCTAAACTTCGGATTCTAAAGGATGTTTAGTGATTTATTCACCTCCCTAAAATTAGCCCTCAGATAAAAACAGGCCTGACTAAGAGAAAATATCTAAAACGGATTTGGAACCTTTCTGCAAACCTCTTGTCCTAAGTTCTACAGTTGCTTAAAAGAATCCCGATAGAGTAGGAATTTATGAAAAAAACACTTTGGATCGTCAGTTTGCTTAGTATTATTACCTATCTGAGCGCAATCACCCAAGCAGCACAAGAGCCTGGGGCATCCACCATGAGTAAAGGCGCCATTGTCTCAGCGAGCGACACGGCGATTTTTGCCGGCGGCTGCTTCTGGTGTACCGAAGCAGACTTTGAAAAGCATAAAGGAGTACTTTCCGCCACGTCGGGCTATATCGGAGGTAGTGAACAGTCACCCGCATACAAGCAAGTAGCCTCAGGCAAAACCGGCCATGTCGAAGCGGTTCTAGTAAAATTTGACCCTAAAGTCACAAATTATCAGTCCCTACTTGATGTTTACTGGAAACATATTAACCCAACAGACTCTGGCGGACAGTTTGTTGATAGAGGAAAGCAATATAGACCCGTAATCTTCTATTTGGACCGTGAGCAAATGAACTTAGCTGCTTCTTCTAAAGCATCCCTTCAGAGCAGCGGCATATTTGATAAACCCATTACGACAGAAATTATAGAAGCTGGTAAGTTCTGGCCTGCCGAAGACTACCATCAGGACTACTTCAAAAGAAACCCAATAAGATATAAATATTACCGCTACAATTCAGGTAGAGATCAGTATCTGGAAACAGTTTGGACAAAGGAAAATCTTGAGAGGAAAGCTATGAGCGAAAACAAACAGACTAATCAATACAGCAAACCAAGCGATACCAAGATACGTGAGAAGCTCAGCGACCTTCAATACAAAGTTACCCAAAAAGAAGGGACGGAAAGACCATTCGATAACGAGTACTGGGATGAGAAACGTGAAGGTATCTATGTCGATATCGTCAGTGGAGAACCCCTATTCTCATCGAGAGATAAGTTTGATTCTGGCACAGGATGGCCGAGCTTTACTAAACCGTTAATAGAAGAATATATAGTTGAAAAGAAAGATTTTCGTTT
>NZ_LWGJ01001859.1:0-1133 GCF_001635845.1 Oleiphilus sp. HI0132
CGCTTTCAAGCAGCTTTGCCAGAGACACCGTTTGCTCTTTTACCCGGTTATACTGTTGGAATAGCGTGGCAATCCCGTCAAGCTGGGTTTGCGCACCTCTAAGCCACTCATGCTTTTCCAGCCACTCGCCCACGGACTTAGTTATGTCGTGGCTATTTTTAATCTGCTTGGCACAGTCTTGCAGCTGTTTTAGCGTTTGAGTTTTTCTGGCGTCTATTTCAACTAATTCGGCATCGGCGGTTGATATGCTTTTCTGCTGGGAAGTAATACCTTGATCTAAAGGAACCAGCTGCTCAACTAGAAAGTTTTCTAGTCTTACATGGGTATTCTGAGCATCCTGGTATTCATTTTTAGCAAGCTGACAATTACCTTCTAATAGGTGGAATTCCTCTTGCTTTAAGCTACAAGAGGCATTGATTTCCTGGAAGTTTTTATCATATTGGTTTTGTTGAGCTTGAGCGCGCTGATATTGTTCATAATATGGTGAGAGCACTCTCGCTGGTAGGGCTCTTTCAAGCCTTGCAAACTCGGGTGCTAAACTGTCGCAATATTGAACATGCGCATCGAGCGCTGAACGACACTGCTTATTACTCGCCTGCAATTTTTCAAGCTTTTCAATATGAGAAACCTGTGCCTGAATATCGCCTCTTTTAAGCAAAGCAGTCTTACGCTTTTCTTCGAGGGCCTGTTCTTCAGCATACAGTAATTCAAGCTCCTCGGGACTAGTCTGCTCTAGACCTTCCAACTTGGCCGTCAGTAGCGTGTGTCGCTCTTTTTCTTGTCGAAAGCGTTCAAACACCTCGCTAGAAACTCTGCCGTATATGTCCGTTCCCGTTAACTCTTCAAGAAGTTCTGCCCGGTCTCCCGAATTTGCATTGAGGAAGGCTGCAAAGCCACCTTGAGCCAGAAGCATGGATTTTGTAAAACGTGAAAAATCCAAGCCCGTTATTTCGGCGATATGTTCTAGTTTGTCGCGGAGCTTATCAGCAATAATTTTATCGCGCCCCTCCTCACCGGCCCCGAGTAGTGCTAGCTCAACTTTGGGGCTTTGTAATTTTCCATCAGCTTTGCTTCGCGCCCTTCTTACTTCCCAAAATGCGCGAAAAACCTGGTCACCCTTAACACTGAACTCC
>NZ_LWGJ01001860.1:0-935 GCF_001635845.1 Oleiphilus sp. HI0132
AAGCGCTAGACAGCGTTAAAATACTTAACCTTCCTAAGCTCATCCCAGGTATCTCTATGCAATCCGATTTTTGGTTCAATTGTTGGAAAAACAACACCATCGGCTTTCATGAAAGTGAAGCAAACCCTAACTTGGTAAAACACCTCGACTTGCTCAAGCTCGCCCCCGGTAAACGAATACTTTTACCTTTATGTGGGAAAACTCTCGATATTCCTTGGCTAGCCTCTAAGGGATTTCAGGTTGTTGGCATCGAGTTAAGCGAGTTGGCCATACAACAACTTTTCGATGAAATGGGCGTTCGGCCAGAAGTGAGCACCCAGGGGCAAATTAAACGCTATCATGCTGAGAATGTAGACATACTAGTCGGTGATTTCTTCAGTGTCGATAAAGAAACGCTTGGCCAGGTTGACGCTGTGTTTGACCGTGGCAGTTTAGTTGCTTTGCCTGTAGAGATGCGCAAGCAATATGCCTCACACCTCAACACTCTGGTTGCTCGAACGCCTCAGCTAGTGGTTTGCTATCAGTATGATCAGAGTCTAATGAGTGGTCCGCCTTTTTCAGTTAGCGAAGAAGAATTGCGACAACACTACGCACAGCATTACAACTTACGGCCCCTTGATAGCACGAAGGTTTCAGACAAGTTTTCAGCAGCCTTTCCTATCACTGAATATGTCTGGCTACTTGAGCGCGAGAATTAAACCCTCGGCCCTTTTATTCTTGTTAGCAAGCCTACTCACTAGAAAGAGAAGACCATGAAAGAAGACCAAGCTCGCTGGAATAAGCGCTTTAGCGAGCGCCCGATGGTTCAAGCGAAAGCACCCGCTTTTATCGAGGAGGCTTTAGACCAGCTCCTACCCGGCAGTGTGCTTGATATTGCCAGTGGCGACGGTGCAGCAGCCTTATTCCTAGCCGCGAAAGGCTTTACTGTATCGGCT
>NZ_LWGJ01001861.1:0-1846 GCF_001635845.1 Oleiphilus sp. HI0132
AAATATATAAGTACTCAAGGTGAGTAAGGCTAGGAATTAGTTGCGCAAACTGATGAATAACTTCAGGGTCATCAATATCTTTCTTCTGCGCTGTCATAGACATTAGTAAGTGGTTTTCGACCAGCCAGGAAGTGAGTCGTGTATCGCGCTCGCTAAAATGATGGTTCTGACAGAAGTTTTCAACATCGATGGCGCCAAGTTCGGAATGGTCTCCGCCTCTCCCTTTAGCAATGTCGTGATAGATACCAGCAGTATAAAGGATTTCACGTTTAGGGATATAACGGTATAAACGACAGGCAAGTGGAAACTCTTTTTTTGCCTCAGGGTAGTCAAGATGAATCAGGTTCTTGATAAGCTGAATCGTATGCGCGTCAACTGTATAGCAATGAAACAAGTCATGCTGCATTTGGCCGATGATCTGTCCAAACTCAGGTAAGTAGCGGCCCAGTACATTGTACTTAAGCATGGCGTTTAAGGTTTTATGAAGGTCGTGCGGTGTGCGCAGTATCTCCATAAATAAGCTTGTGTTAGCCAGGTCGTTTCGGAAACTGTCATCAATAAGATATTGATGTTCACGGATTTGACGAATTGTCGTGGTTTTTATGCCAATGATCTGAGGGTTTTGTGCGAGTAGCAAAAAAATCTCTATCAACGCATAAGGTGAGCGGTCAAAAATATCTTCTGACTTAGCTTCAATATAGCCGTGATTAATTTGGAATCGTTTACCTAGTTCTTGGACACTGTCATCACTCTCGGGGTTTAGATAAAACTCATCAAAGTACTGAAGTATCACGTCAGTAAGTTCGGCTAAACCCAATACGATGCGATAGTAGCGTTGCATCATTTTCTCGACACCGAGCTTTTGCTCGTCATCTTCAAAGCCGAGTATTTCTGCAAGCTTGCGCTGGTGTTCAAATAGCAGTCGGTTTTCGTTGCGGTCGGCAATAATCTGCAGGCCATAACGAAGGGTAAGAAGAAAGGTCTCGCCGCTGACTAGCATGCGGAATTCTTCGTCTGTCAAAAAGTGGTAGCGTGAGCGTGTGCTGGGAGCTTCAGCACCAAAGTGGCGCTTAGAAATCCAGGTAATGGTCTGAATATCTCGCAAGGTGCTAGGGGAAGATTTCAGATTTGGTTCGAGGTTGTATTCGGTGCCGCTATATTTCAGGTGGCGTGCACTTTGTTCTTCGCGTTTAGCTAGAAAGTAGGCTTTAGAGGTATAAACTGCGTCGGAGTAGACCTTGTCTGAAATAATGCTCAGCAGTTCAGGGTCACCATCGATAGTGCGCGTTTCCAATAGGTTGGTCGCAATGGTGACATCGCTTTTAGCGGCTTCAATGCATTCATCAATCGTTCTAACGCTATGGCCGATGTCTAGTTTCAGGTCCCATAATAGTGTGATAAAGTCAGACAGTTTGGTGCCCAGCTGATCATCAATTTCATTCCTTACCAGGATAAGTAAGTCAATGTCTGAATGTGGTTGCAGCTCGCCTCGGCCATAACCGCCAACAGCAATAAGGCTAACATGTTGGTCGAACCCGAAGCGTGCCCATAAACCTTTAAGAATATAATCCATGAGTTTGGATTTAACTTCGATAAGCTGACGGATATCTTCGTTTGCCAGATACAGCTGATCAAGGACTTGCTTACTATCTTCCAGGATTGTCCGAACATTCAGGGCTGGTTGTGAGCAAGTACTTAAGTCAGAGACTAATGTTTGCATGTCCAGGCTAGATGCGTGGGTGAACTTTTCGAAGAGCGAGCTGTGTTGCGTCATAGTTTTATCGGCTTGTGCTTAACTTAGCAGACCTTCCTCTTCCTTACGTAAGGTCAGTATTTCACAACCGTC
>NZ_LWGJ01001862.1:0-1312 GCF_001635845.1 Oleiphilus sp. HI0132
AGGTGAAGCCTGCCCTTTAGTCATACCGTAGACTTCATTATCCATGGCGATATAGGTGAAATTGATATTCCGTCGACAGGCATGCAAAAAGTGATTGCCACCAATAGAAAAACCATCACCATCGCCTCCCACCGCGATGACAGTCAAATCCGGACGTGCCACCTTCAAACCACCCGCCACGGGCAGCGCCCGACCGTGAACACCATGAAAACCGAATAAATGTGTGTAGGCAGGCAAACGAGACGAACAGCCAATACCCGAAATGATAGCAACATTCTCCGGGTCAAGGTTGAGTTTTGCCAAAGCACGGGTTAAAGCAGCTAACACTGAATAGTGCCCACAACCGGCACACCAAATTGGGCTGACCGTAGACTTATAATCCTTCGCTTTTCTTGTTGCTATGTTTTTATTCTCAGCAGTTGGCGACATGTTCTACCTCCAGAGCGTTCTGTTCCCATTGATTAAAGGCACCGATAATATGCTTCGGCCGGATAGGTAAAGGGCCCGGAATAGCCAAGCTTTGGTGAGCACAAGGAAAGTCTACATGCGCCCTTAACCAAGCCATAAACTGGGCACCATGACTCTGCTCGACAACAAGTACTTTTTCTGCACCCTCTAGCTCGCGCAACAGCGCCTCGGTTTGTAGTGGCGCGATCAAACGTAAAGCAATGACTCGGCATGCCTCACCTTGCTCGGTCATTCTTTCAGCCGCTTCTTTAGCTACCGATGAGACCGACCCCCAACAAACTATGGCGCTTTCACCCTGCCCTGACACCTCAGCCCAATGTTCAGAATAATCGAACTGACGAAGCTTCTCGGCGCGTTTCTGCAGCTGCTCGCGATGCATTTCTGTGGCAGCAGAAGGCGTGCCATGTTGGTTATGCTCCAACCCGTCTGCGGTATACATCATGTCTTCTTCACCAGGAATCGACATAGGTGAGATACCGCTATCAGTTAGTGCGTAACGATGATAAGGCGTATCTGAATGCGCTGCGATCAAGCGTTCACCCTTTTCTTGCCAAAGCTGCGGCTCCAGAAGGCTTGCATCTGACTGGGCCATTGATTGGTCAGACAAGGTAATCACTGGCACCTGCAGGTGTTCTGCCAACCACACTGACCAACCCGTGGTAAAGGCACTGTCTGCAATCGATAACATGGCAGTCACCACATGCGGCGCATCGCCATGCAAACCATGTAGCGCCATATTTAGATCAGACTGATCTGATTGAGTGGGAATACCCGTTGAAGGGCCTCCTCGCATCACATTCACAATTACCAGATGAGTTTCACTGGCAACGGCCAAACCTATAGA
>NZ_LWGJ01001863.1:0-852 GCF_001635845.1 Oleiphilus sp. HI0132
CTGTTGTTATTCCTTACATTGGTGCCATATTGGTGACAATACCCGTAGCGCTCATTGCCTTATTCCAATTTGGCCTGCATGAAGAGTTTTACTACGTCATGCTAATTTTTCTGGTGATTCAGGTGATCGATGGAAACGTTCTAGTTCCATTGCTATTTTCAGAGGTTGTTAATCTTCACCCAGCGGTAATAATTGTATCGGTATTATTTTTTGGTGGTATCTGGGGGGTGTGGGGCGTGTTTTTTGCCATCCCTCTGGCTACGATGATAAAGGCTGTTGTCACTGCCTGGCCAAGAAGAGGGGGAGTAGAAACTTCTATCTAAACTAGCGAAATTTAGTAATAGTGGCGCTTGTTATGGCGCCACTTCTTTTGACTAGAGACTTTTGCAAGCCTTGAGTACTTCAGCAACATGGCCTTTGACTTTTACTTTGCGCCATTCCTTAACAAGAGTGCCTTCTGCATTGATGATAAAGGTGCTGCGTTCAATTCCCATATATTCTTTGCCGTAAAGCTTTTTAAGTTTAATTACGTCAAAAAGCTTACAAAATTCTTCTTCCGGATCACTGATTAACTCAAAAGGGAATTCATGTTTCTTTTTAAAGTTCTCGTGAGTGCGCATAGAGTCTCTTGAAACACCTAGAATCTGAGTGTTGCAGGCTTCAAATTCTTTAATTGAGTCCCTGAACTCCTGGCCTTCAGTTGTGCAGCCTGGCGTGTTGTCTTTTGGGTAAAAATAAATAACCGTATTTTTGCCCTTTAAGCTGTCATTCGTTATCTCTGTTTCTGACGTTGCTGCGGCAGTGAAGGCACCGACCTTTTCGTTTAAAGTTACCATTTTATGCGTAGCCCTT
>NZ_LWGJ01001864.1:0-858 GCF_001635845.1 Oleiphilus sp. HI0132
GCTAACCCTTTCAATTTCCTGAATACAGGTTGGACTGGTGACATTTATTTCTGTCAGGTAATCACCAATCACATCGATACCTACAAATAACAAGCCCCTATCTAGTAAATCATCTTTTATCTGATCAACGATCCAATAGTCACGTTCAGTCAGTGGCAGCACTTCTCCACGACCACCTGCAGCCAAATTGCCTCGCGACTCACCTTGCCCCGGAATTCTCGCCAAGCCAAAAGCAACCGGCTCACCATCAATAATAAGTATACGCTTATCGCCATTCTTTATCTCAGGCAAATATTTTTGCGCCATCACCTGTTGCTGGCCATGCTGACTCAGCGTTTCGAGAATCACACTTAGGTTACTGTCCCCCAGAGTCACTCTGAAAATAGAAGCGCCTCCCATACCATCCAAGGGTTTATAGATGACGTCTTCATGCTGCTTACAAAACGCTTTCAAGCGTTGCTGATCTCTCGAGACCAAAACAGGCGGGCAACATTGGGGGAAAAGAGTCGCGTATAGCTTTTCATTACAATCTCGCAAGCTTTGGGCTTTATTTAATACTAAAGCTCCCTGCTGCTCGGCCCGTTCTAGAATATGCGTAGCGTAAATAAACTCTGAATCAACGGGTGGATCCTTACGCATAAGAATGACGTCTAACTCAGCCAAATCGGCTTCGCGCGGCTCACCAAGTTCATACCAGCTTTGCTCATCGTTACTTACCTTGAGAGGCGTCAAACGTCCACGAGCCGTACCTTGATCCAAATATAGGTCAGACATTTCCATATAGTTCAAAGACCAGCCTTTCGCTTGGGCAGAAAGCAGCATAGCGAAGGAACTATCCTTCTTGATATTAATCCCGGA
>NZ_LWGJ01001865.1:0-1147 GCF_001635845.1 Oleiphilus sp. HI0132
CATCAAATATTTCGGTAATCAGCGCTTTTGCTTGTTCGCTCATAATTCATCTAAACCCAATTTGGCTAGTTGCACCCAAAAAACAAAAGCATACCAAGACTATCCATTTGTTCAGTGTAACCAAAGCATAGCGACTTTCCTATTATTTGCATACTGACGTGAACTTGAAGACATTTCTACTATACTTCTTTAATGCCATCGCACCACGTCACCATATTTCGGAAGTTTGAATGACGTCTCCCAAAAAACTGACTATTGGGCTATTTTTTCTCTGCACTCTACCTTTTTTACCTAATATGCTAGGAATTGACTTTGGCGCTGCGCCGACAAAAGTCGATATAGTGACAACACAAAGCTCGATGCTGGAAGCGCTGCAGGGAGCTATCCTACATACCATTCTCGAATGGAGCGCAATTTCTATTGCCTGTATCGGCGCTATCTTTGCGTTTGTTCATTACTACTATCATCGTAATATTACACTCCCTATCATGGGGCTTGCATTGCTCTCGGCAGCATCGATCGACATTTTTCATACCTTGGCATCAGCAAGAGTGATCGATGCTCAAGCCCAGAACACTGATTTTATTCCTTTTACCTGGGCGCTTTCCCGCCTTTTCAATGCTTCAATCATGACCTTGGGGCGGCACTAAGCTTATGGGCTTTGTATCACAGCAATAACCCCCCCTGTACAAGCATCTAAAGCTACTTCCTTTAGCGATAGTTTTTTTGTTGGTTCGGCCTTCGTAAGTGTTTATCTAGCCTCGGTGAGCGAAAACCTACCGCAAACCACTTTCCCTGGCGAATTGATAAGCCGCCCCTATGACATCCTTCCACTAGCGACATACTTATTAGCCGCCACATTGTTCTGGACCTGGTTTCAGAAAGAACGCGACCCCGTCAGCCTGGCGTTTTTATTAAGCTGCATTCCAGAGTGCCTAACCCAACTGCATGTGGCATTCGGCTCTACGCAACTTTTCGATAACCATTTCAATATCGCTCATATACTGAAAATTGTTGCTTACCTTTCTATGCTAGCAGGCATAACTCGCAGCCTAATTTTCAACACCGCCACCTCATCAACAGATAGCGGCCCCCGCGAAACACCCCCTCTTACACATCAACATATCAGAACTTCAAAAACTGAACG
>NZ_LWGJ01001866.1:0-1161 GCF_001635845.1 Oleiphilus sp. HI0132
AGCCAGCAACGCGGCGGTGAAAACCAGTAGCTTATCTTTCTCTCTAGGTAATAGTTCCATAATTCACTCTTATATAATCTGACACTTAAGTTAACCAAATTCTTGGTTCGATGGCTTTGCGCCCCGATAGCACTGGACGAACCAATGCCCATGCTTCGCCTAATAAATTTCTTGCTCGTTCAGTGCAGTTACCGAGGTATCTGACGGTTAGAAACTCACCTGTCATGCTTAACGCTAGCAAATCATCTCCTGGCATACCACTTTGTTTGATAAGCAATGCCTCAAGCATGGTTTCATGCTCCGCACTATCGATAGTTTCGTTGAAGGGCCCAGCAACAAATAGTGCATTAACGGGCTTTTCTTGAAGTCCACCCGTTCCATGTAAAACGGATGTGTCACCTGGCGCTAAACTGAGGGCTTCATTGAAACGAATACGGCCTTGCTGCCATATCTGCAAGCGCTGCTCGCAACTACCGTCTTCGAACGCCAAGTTATTCGCCGGTAAGCCAAAACAAGTGACCTCCCAAGCCATTACCTTAGCACCTTCTGCCAGTTCAACTTGGGTATTCATACGTGCATGAGACTTAGGGAAAAGAATAGTTTCTAGCGGTAACCATTCCAACACGGCGTCGCTTTCGACTCGCAAGGTCATATTTTGTGTTTGAACACCCGAGTCGTCGCGAGCCTTATAGACTCTACCCGCNCCGGGCGTAGTGATGAGTGCCTCACTGCCAGATTCAACCTGTATGTCGATATCTAGGGTATCACCAGTTACCAAGCCGCCCGGCGGGTGCAGCAAATAAGCGTGCGCACAGTCAGGGCCTTCAGGGTAAAACGCTTTTTGAACGTAAAGCGGACCTTGATGTTCACTAGCAACCAAGCGTGTACCACGTGATCGTTGCGCAAAGCGTAAACGCAGATAGGCCTGCCACTGACCGTGGTCAGAAACAATGTCTTCAATGAGTGTTGGGTCGAGTGCTTGGTTCATTTTTGTTATTCATTTATATTTTTGATTCTTGTCGTCTAGAAAACGTCATTCCAAAGTACTCCGTCATTCCAAAGACCCCCGTCATTCCAAAGACCCCCGTCATTCCCGCGAAGGCGGGAATGACAGCGTTTTATGGAAATGTCTGTGGGTAACGATAAAAAAGAGTGTAGAGA
>NZ_LWGJ01001867.1:0-1053 GCF_001635845.1 Oleiphilus sp. HI0132
AACCGATCTAAAGCCTCCGAAATTTTCGGCTCTAACTCATGCTCTGCCGCAATCGTTCGCACTAAGTCACCCAAGCTCAGGTTATCCCAACTGCGTGATTTAGGCGCTTTCAATGATGCTCTCATATCGGCAGCTTTGGCTCGAATCGTCAGTGTTTGAGGTGGCCCTGAATGTTCGATCTCATCAACGGTATACACACCCATGGCGACGAAATTATCTTTGGTGACGCCCAGCGACACGACCAATTCTGCACCATGGGCAGGCCATTCAATGATTGAATCTCGATCATCCAGCTGGATCTCCAAAGCGTCGGATTGGGTACCAGATTCATCGGTAAGTCGAAGGGATAACAAACGATCACGAATCACCTCTGTAATATCTTGCGCATCAGCAATGATTCGAAAGTCAGGCCGCACATTTCACTCCAAATTAAATTTTCCAGTCAGTCCCAAAGCCGCACACGATCGGTTTGCCCCTGTAGTTTTAGTTCAGGCCTCTTTAAGTCAGGTAAGGCAATGATCACACCTGACTCATACACAGAACCAAGCGCAGCTAAGCCGGGGTTGTGCTTCAGCACTGCTTCAACGGCCTCACTCGAATACCCATAGAATTCAAGGCAAATGCGGTCGAGCATGTCGCCTTGTCGAGTCCGATACTTCGCAGCCGTATTCATCGGGTATCATCTCCATAGCGAGAAAGGCTCAGTTGAAACGTCTGCTTGAGTGGTTGCCCGTTTGGCTGGAAAACCGTTTGGCCTTCGCTGATCTGTTTGATGACCCATTGCCCCCAGACAAAACCAAGCCCATCAACCAACACAAGTGGCAAGCCTTTGCTGGCCTCAATACGCATGGCCTCCACTTGAGTTAAGCCGCCGCGAAAATGCGGGTAAATGAGCCCGTTCAATTCGATGGTTTCTTCCCCTAGTCCAATAAATTGCAAAGCAGGTCTGCGTAGCAATCGCTCTTGTGATTGCCAGCGATACGTTTGGCTTCGTTTAAAGTCTTGGTAGGCGGCGGTATCTAAAGAAAAACGAAAAACTCCCAATGCCATCAT
>NZ_LWGJ01001868.1:0-853 GCF_001635845.1 Oleiphilus sp. HI0132
AACTGA
The DNA here is from genome assembly GCF_001635845.1 of Oleiphilus sp. HI0132. Lineage (NCBI taxonomy): Bacteria > Pseudomonadati > Pseudomonadota > Gammaproteobacteria > Oceanospirillales > Oleiphilaceae > Oleiphilus > Oleiphilus sp. HI0132. Next base: position 7 of record NZ_LWGJ01001868.1, read on the forward strand.
AGCATTCATTCGGTGAATTTCATCAATGAAAAGAACGTCTCCTGCTTCCAAGTTTGTCAGCAATGCAGCAAGATCACCGGCTTTTTCAAGAACAGGGCCAGAAGTAGACTTAATATTGCTCCCTAGCTCATTTGCAATAATATTCGCTAGCGTTGTTTTACCTAGTCCAGGCGGACCGAAAATAAGCACATGATCCAGCGCTTCTTGCCTTTTACTGGCTGCTTGAATAAAGATATCCATTTGCTCTTTAACAGCGGGCTGCCCAACATAGTCACTTAAAGACTTAGGCCGAATCGCTCTATCTTGAACATCTTCACTCACACCACCAAGCTCGGCAGCTTGAGCGGCAATAATACGATCTGCTTCAATCATGTACATTCCAAACAGGAAACATCAATCTGGGCGTGGCCGTAATGACACACCAAGAACTTACTATGAAAGACAGTTTACAGATCAATCCAAGGGACTAAAGTTAAAAATATGTTAGACCTCGCCGACCTATAAGCCTGGTGCTACAACATTCCTTTTAGTGCAGCTTTAAGAAGAGACTCTAGGGTTTGCCCCTCATGACGCACTGATTTAATAGATTTCGCAGCATCTTGAGGCTTATAACCCAAGGAAATCAGCGCCGCTTCGGCTTCACCTTCGATATCGCTAACACGCGCTAGAGGCATATCAAGCTCAGAAATTGACACATCACCACCCTCAGGAACAAGGCCTTTAACCTTATCTCTCAGCTCTATCAACAACCTTTCGGCCGTTTTCTTGCCAATACCTGGTAGCTTCACCAACGTAGAAACATCATCATCAGCTACGCAGCGAGCTAAAGATGCACTATCTAAACCAG
>NZ_LWGJ01001869.1:0-11227 GCF_001635845.1 Oleiphilus sp. HI0132
TCAGGTGGCATCAAAATACCTGACTAAATTACTTGGTTATTATATAATTCGCTAAATTCTATGACACCAGCTTGATAAAAAACCTGTTTTATCAAACGGATATATCTTATTTTTGGGAGAGCTTAAAAGCATGTCTGACTCCGATAAGGCCGTAAAAGACCTGATTAAACGAGAGTATGAGCATGGGTTTGTGACCGATATTGAGTCAGAAACCTTTGAACCCGGATTAAACGAGGATGTCATTCGTCGTATTTCGGCAAAAAAGAATGAGCCTGAGTGGTTACTAGAGTGGCGTTTGAAAGCTTATCAAAGCTGGCTGGATATGGAACAACCCGAATGGCAGCAGGTAAACTTCCCGGAAATCGACTTTAACGACATCGCTTATTTTTCCGCTCCCAAAAACCCGGACGATGCGCCGCAAAGTTTGGATGAAGTCGACCCTAAACTGCTCGAAACTTACGAGAAACTGGGCATACCATTACATGAGCGTGCTCGTTTGGCAGGTGTTGCAGTTGATGCTGTTTTCGACAGTGTCTCTATCGGTACTACCTTCAAAGAGAAGCTTACGGAAGCTGGCGTTATCTTCTGCCCTATTTCTGAAGCAGTTCACGAATACCCCGAGCTAGTCAAAAAGTATTTAGGAAGTGTTGTCCCCCAACGTGACAATTATTACTCGGCACTTAACTCTGCCGTATTCAGTGACGGCTCCTTTGTATATATCCCGAAAGGCGTTCGCTGCCCACTTGAACTATCCACTTATTTCCGTATCAATGAAGCAAACACCGGGCAGTTCGAACGAACATTGATCGTTGCCGATGAAGGCAGCCATGTCAGCTATCTTGAAGGCTGTACCGCACCGATGCGTGACGAGAACCAGCTTCATGCAGCCGTTGTGGAACTCGTCATTCTTGATGACGCCGAGATCAAATACTCAACGGTTCAAAACTGGTACCCAGGTGATGAAAATGGTCAGGGTGGTATCTACAACTTTGTGACCAAGCGCGCGTCTTGTATCGGTAAAAACTCCAAGGTTAGCTGGACTCAGGTTGAGACCGGCTCAGCAATTACCTGGAAGTATCCAAGCTGTATTTTGCGAGGTGATAACAGTGTTGGTGAATTCTACTCTGTGGCACTGACCAATAACTTCCAGCAAGCTGACACCGGAACAAAAATGATTCACTTGGGTAAAAACACCTCAAGCACTATCATTTCTAAAGGTATTTCAGCCGGTAAGAGTGACAGCAGCTATCGCGGTTTGGTTCGTATTGGCCCTGGCGCCGAGAACGCTCGAAACTATACTCAGTGTGACTCGCTATTGATTGGTGATAAGTGTGGCGCTCACACTTTCCCTTACATCGAAAGTAAGAATAAATCAGCAGTCGTTGAACACGAAGCCACCACATCGAAAGTTAGTGATGACCAGCTGTTCTTGTGTCAGCAACGTGGCATTGATGCGGAACATGCAGTATCAATGATCGTTAACGGATTTTGTAAAGAAGTATTTAAAGAGCTACCGATGGAATTTGCTGTCGAAGCAACAAAACTATTAGAAGTCAGCCTTGAAGGCTCCGTCGGTTAATAAGACTCTAAATCAATTAAAATACAATGGCCCCTGCCCTGGCGGGGATGACCAAAAGCATTAAAGAGAGAGACAATGCTAAAGATCGAAAATTTACATGCCAATGTTGAAGGCAAACAAATCCTGAAAGGCTTAAACCTTGAAGTGAAGGCAGGCGAAGTTCACGCGATTATGGGGCCAAACGGCTCGGGTAAAAGTACTTTATCGCAAGTGCTTGCAGGCAATGAAGCTTATGAAGTAACAGACGGCAGTATCGACTTCGAAAGCAAAGATTTGCTAGACATGTCAACTGAAGACAGAGCACGTGAAGGTGTCTTTCTAGCTTTCCAATATCCGGTTGAGATTCCTGGCGTTAGCAACCTGCAATTTATGAAAACTGCGATCAATAATATTCGCCAGCACCGCGGTCTGGACGAAATGAACGCGGCTGAATTCATGAAGCAAGCCAAAGCAAAGATTCAGCAAGTTAACCTAGACCCATCTTTCTTGAAGCGTGGTGTCAATGAAGGTTTCTCTGGCGGTGAAAAGAAGCGTAATGAAATCATGCAAATGCTAATGCTTGAACCATCACTCGCGATTCTTGACGAAACCGACTCCGGACTAGACATCGACGCACTTAAAGTGGTTGCTGACGGCGTTAATGCTCTGCGCTCACCAGAGCGTGCAGTAGTCATGGTCACTCACTACCAGCGTTTACTTGATTATATCGTTCCTGACTACGTTCACGTTCTTGCTAACGGCCAGATTATTAAGTCTGGTGGTAAGGAACTCGCGCTTGAGCTTGAAGAAAAGGGCTACGGCTGGTTAGGCATCGAAGAAGACAAAGCTTAGGGACACGGTAATGACCTTATTAAGTGATATTGATTTCGGTCTAAATAAGTCTTCTGACTTACCCGAGTCACTGAAAAAATATAGCGAAGAAAGTATGGCAGCCCTGTCACAAACGGCTGTGCCTACCCGAAAAACCGAAGCCTGGAAATACTCAGCGAAGCACTTGAAGCTTCCTGAAAGCTTTTCACCAGCAACGGCCATCGCTACCCCCTACCAAGTGAGCTACGAGCTTGATTGCAACACGATACTGATCGCCAATAATAATGCGCCAAGCTATGACGCTGATGCCTTGTCACAAGCGGGTATCACCATCAAAAGTTTGTCTTCTCTTGATGAGAAAGAGTGCGAGCTTGTCGCCAATAGCATAAGTAATTCTGCAGAGCATTTGCTGTTTGCAAAACTGAATGCGGGTTTGATGCAAGATGGCTTGTTCATCAACGTTGCGAAGAATACTCAACTGGGCAAACCACTCAAGTTGGTTTTTCATAGCAATGCTAGCGGCCTGAGCCAGCCACGCGTTTTCATTAACGTTGAAGCAAATGCCGAAGCAACCTTTATTGAAGAACTCGTCATTGACGCCGAAGAAGGTGCTCAAGGGCTTGTTAACAGTGTATGTGACCTGCGTATTGCTGATAATGCTCATGTAAAGTACTTGCGTATGAACCTTGAATCTACGCCAGCCAAGCAAATCGGTTTTACCGGTGTCGCGCTCTATCGTAACGCTAACTTCAAGAGCTACTCTTTAGGTTTGGGCAGCCAAGTGGGTCGTCACGACTTGCACGTGCAGATGTTAGAAGCAGGTGCTGAGTGTGATCTTAACGGTGTTACTGTCACCACCGGTCAGCAGCATTACGATAACCATACCTGTATCGAACATATTGCACCAAACTGCACCAGTAATGAGACTTACCGTTGTATTGCCGACAATAAGTCCCATATCGTCTTTAATGGCCGAATTCACATTCACCCGGACGCACAGAAGACCTTAGGTTCAATGAATAACAAGAACCTTCTTCTTTCATCGTCTGCTGAAATCGATTCCAAGCCCGAGCTGGAAATTTATGCCGATGACGTGAAATGTGCTCACGGTACAACCATTGGTCAGTTAGACGAAACTGAACTGTACTACCTTAAAACGCGTGGCGTAACGCATGAACAGGCTCGCCTGATGCTAACCCTCGGTTTTGTATTGGAAGTGGTTCGGGCAGCCCCAATTGAAGCTATTGCAGACTTCTGGGAGCAGCAACTGGCAGAGCTGTTAAGTTACCCTTTAGATTAAATGATCGCGTCGTTAGTGCACCTGCGTCATAAAGAGCTATCAAGGTATTGAGTGATAAATGAATATTGAAAGTATTAGAGAACAATTCCCTATTCTAAACCAAGAGGTCAATGGCAAGCCTTTGATCTACCTTGATAGTGCCGCCAGTGCACAAAAGCCCGAAGCGGTGCTCGAAAGCATGGCGAACTACTATCATCATGATAATGCCAACGTACACCGAGGCGCGCACACCTTGGGTGACCGTGCAACGGCTGGTTTCGAAGGTGCACGCGAAACAGTTCGTCAATTTCTCAATGCAAACTCAACCAAAGAAATCATTTGGACCAAAGGAACAACTGAAGCCATTAACCTGATTGCTAACGGTTTGGCAAGTCAGCTAGAGCCTGGTGACGAGATCATCGTTAGCCGCATGGAGCATCACGCCAATATCGTTCCCTGGCAATTAGCGGCGGAGAAATGCGGTGCGCAAATTAAAGTACTCGATTTTGACGAGAACGGTGAGCTATCACTTTCCCAAGTTGATGAGTTGATTAACGAGAAAACCAAAGTCATCGCTGTCACCCACGTATCCAATGTCCTGGGCACGATTAACCCTGTTAAAGAAATCATTGAAAAAGCAAAGGCTGCCAATATCATCACCGTTATCGACGGTGCCCAGGCAGTGCCTCATTTCAAGGTCGACGTTCAGGCTTTAGACTGTGATTTTTATGCTTTATCCTCACACAAATTATTTGGCCCAACCGGTATCGGCGTGCTTTACGGCAAAGAAGCTCGCTTAGAAGCGCTTCCTCCTTATCAAGGTGGTGGCGAAATGATAGAGCGCGTTAGCTTTGAGAGGACTACCTTCAACCAGCTACCCTATAAATTTGAAGCCGGTACACCAGCGATATCCGAAGCCATTGGTTTAGCTGCAGCCATTGACTACATGGACTCTTTAGATAGAGAAGCGATCGAAACTCACGAACAAAAATTACTGGCACGTGCCCATGAATTAGCTGCAACGATACCCGGGCTAAGAATCATCGGCACAGCAAAAAACAAAGTACCCGTGATGTCCTTCCTGATTGAAGGATTACACCCTAGCGATATCGGCACCTTGCTCGACCAGCAAGGCATAGGCATCCGCACCGGACACCACTGCGCAATGCCGCTAATGGATCATCTTTCAATCCCCGGTACGGCTCGCGCATCCTTTGCTTTTTATAATACCGAACAAGAAGTCGAGCAGCTATTTGTTGCGCTAGAAAAAATTCAGCGCATGTTCGCTTGATACAGCATTAATAGGTACCATTATGTCTCTGGCAACATTTGATCCGAAAGTTGAAATCACTCTGAGTGAATCAGCAATTTCACATATATCCAAGCAGCTTGAAAAAGCACCTGATAAGAAAGGTTTGCGCCTATATCTTGAAACCAGTGGTTGCTCCGGTTTTATGTATGAAACCGATCTTTGCGAAGCACCTGAAACGGATGACCGAGTCTTTAATATTACCGACTCTCTGCAGCTATTTGTGCCTAACAAAGACTTACCCATGCTGAACGGCACCCAAATCGACTTTATCACGGTCGGCCTGAATTCAATGTTTCAATTTAAGAACCCTAATGTCACAGGCGAATGTGGCTGCGGTGAAAGTTTTTCAGTTACTGAAGAGTCTTAAGATATGGAAAGAGAAGTAGTTGTCACCAACCGTGAATGTGAAGCCCGGCTAGTACCCGCCGGTACTGAGATCATGGTTCCCAAGGGCTCTTTTGTCACCATTACCCAATCGCTTGGAGGCACTTATACGGTTGCAGTCAATGGTAACCTTGCACGCATTGAAGGCAAAGATGCTGATGCGCTAGGCAAAGAAGTGGCTGTATCCAGTTTTGAAACCCCCTCCGATGGCAGCGTTAGTAAAGACCAGGTATGGGAAGCCTTACGTGAATGCTATGACCCTGAAATTCCGGTTAATATGGTCGAGCTCGGTCTTATCTATGACTGCAAAGTTGTAGAAAATGAAGTCAAAATCAACATGACCCTCACTGCCCCTGGCTGCGGTATGGGGCCATCCATGATTGCCGATGTCGAGCGTAAAGTTGGCCAAGTACCGAACGTAGACAAAGTCAGCGTAGAGCTAGTATTCGACCCTCCCTGGAGTAACGACATGCTCACCGATGAAGCGAAATTAGAGTTGGGTATGTTGTAGGCCGCGGTTCAACCCGACAATCTCCGAGGCATACTCTAACTCACAACTAATACCAAGTTCCTGCATTGTCGGGCTAAAGCCCGACCTACATACAGCATGTTAACAGGGTAAAATCACCCCTTAAGAAAGCCTCGATCTGTATGATATAATCCCGCCCTCGGAATCATCGTTTATCACTTTAGGTCGTATTAATGAGTCAAGCTGCTAATCCAGACATGTTTAAAAACAACCCTTTTGGTACCGAAACTACGGATGCCGATATCCTTGAGGCTTTCGAATTTCTGGATGACTGGGAAGAACGTTACGCATATATCATCGACCTAGGTAAATCACTCCCGGCATTTCCTGAAGCAGAGAAGACTGAACTAAACCTGGTCCATGGCTGCCAAAGCCAAGTCTGGCTTGTTCACTACTTTGACGAAGCCAGCAACAAGCTTTTCTTTTTAATTGAGAGCGACGCCATTATCGTCAAAGGCCTTGCCTCTGTTGTACTGGCGACACTTAATGCACGCTCACCTGCCGAAATCGTCGCTAAAGATGTTGAAGCAATATTCAATGACATGGATCTGATGCGTCATATCAGCCCAACCCGAGGCAATGGCTTGCGCTCTATGCTTGAACGCATGAAGAATATCGCTGGAAATTTTTAGTTTTTAACGAACGTAAGCAGAGGGTTCCACCCCTTATATGGACTCTCCGTGCTAACCCGCCAGCGAGCCGTGGAAGGCTCTGCCTACGGTCTACTCGGTTAAGAGCCATTTAATTATTTCCCTTCAGTTTCTCATTTTCCTTATGTAGCTTGCGTTTCATTCGTCCCAAACCAAACATCACAAAACCAATAGCAAAAGGTACTGAAATACCGGTAACCAGCGTGCTGCTTTCGATTAAGCCGCCTGATTTTGCAGACTCTGCGACGTACTTCACCAAGCCAACCAGATAATAACTGATCGCTGCTACAGATAAGCCTTCAACAGCCTGTTGCATACGCAGCTGCAGCTTGCCACGGCGGTTCATGGACTGCAGTAAATTCTGGTTCTGCGATTCTATTGTGAGGTTCATGCGCGTTCGCAGTAATTCACTGGCTCTATCAATTCTGCGCGACAAGTCATCCAAATCTTTCTCTATGGTTTCACATGTTAAGTAAGCTGGCGTTAAACGACGACTTAGAAACTCACTCAGTGTCTGTAAGCCGCAAACCTCGCTTTCCTTTAACTCTTCGAGCCTGCTCATCGCTAAATGGTAGTATGCTTCAGTCGCTGAGAAGCGATAATTTGTTTCCGATATTGTCTGTTCAATCTGCGCAGATAAGTGGGTCAACGCTCCCATCAAACGACGTTCGTCATCAAGGTTTTTAATCTCAGTGATATTCTGAATGATCTCAGCCAGATTCAAGTTCATTAGATGAATATTCGGCCCTGTCTGCTTAGCAATCGGAAACGACAACAAAGCCATCATTCGATAGGTTTCCAACTCCAATATTCGACGCACCAAGCGGCCGGTCTGACAAGGATTCAAGCCCTTATTAACGATCAGAAAGCGCCCCATGGAGTCACTATGAATCCGGTACGCTGTCCAAACCTGTGCCTGTTTATCGCGAACGAAGCAACTTAGTAAGCGATGCCCCTCAAAATTATTACGCATGGCATCTACGGCGGATTGTGAGCTTTCATAATTATGAGATTGCTCTTCTTCTACCTCGACATGCAAACCACTAATCACCTTACCAGGAATCGCTTCCAACCACTCAGAAGGCAGTAATGAAAGCCCTGTCTTTTCAAAAGGTTGACTTTCTAACTGATGAATAAAGGTATAAGTTGAAAACTCGGTATGACGTTCCCAGCGAAACTCAAAACCACCGAAGTCTTGATAGTAGCAAGAAGCTTCTTCAGTCGGTGGATTAACACTATAGCGGGCACACAAGTTACATATATGCTGATATTCCCCTAAACGAAAGTCGACGCCAGTCTGCTCTACTTGATGCAGTACCGATAATTGAGAAACCCTGGCAGGAGAGGAAATAACCGGAAAGGGGCGCGTATGCAGCTCGTTAAACAGATGGTCACGCTGGTCGTAAAAGGTAATATTGTGTGGAACGCTCTGCCCCATAAAAAATCCCTGACTTATCTAAACATGCCAGAACTTTATCATATAGACACTAAGCGTATGTGGATTTATATCAATTTAAGGAGGGATTAGTACTGGCCAGCGCTTTGTTAAGTACACTTTGTAAATCTTCCAGGCGTAAGGGTTTTGCAAGAAAGTGCTCCATACCTGCCTCCAGACAGCCTTCCTGATCTTCCTCAAAAGCATTTGCCGTCAACGCAATCACCGGTTTGTCGTATCCAAGTTCACGTATTTGGCGAGTCGCGTCAAGACCGTTCATTATAGGCATACGTACGTCCATCAGGAGAATATCAAAATTATCGTCCTGTTTTATTCTATTCACCGCATCAAGACCGTCCCTTTCTACTTCGCAGTTAGAGATACCTAGTGAATTTAGTAATGCCTCGAGCATCACACAGTTCATTTCAACATCATCAACTATCAGCACCCGTACAGCAGAATAATCAACATCGTTCAGTGAATTGCTTGCGATATCCGGGTCTTGGTCTGTTTGTGGTTCTTCAACAAGCTCAACCGGCAGATAAACAGCCATTGTCGTACCCTTACCAAGCGAGCTATATACCTGTATATCTCCTTCCATTCGTTCAACAATACGACGAGTGATAGCCAGACCTAGACCCGTCCCCTCCATATGCTTTTGCGTATCATCACCCACCTGAACAAAATCCTGAAATAAACGTTTTTGGTTCTCTTCCGAAATACCATTTCCAGTATCACTCACCTGAATTTTCAACTGCCCATCACCTAGCATACTCATACTTAGCCCAATATGGCCTTGCTCCGTGAACTTTGCCGCATTAGATAGGAGGTTAAGAATAACTTGTGACAGGCGGTTAGGGTCGGTATTGATAAAAATAGGTTCATCAGCACCCGAGATAGAAAACTGAACCCCCTCTTGCACACGCGGTTTTATCAAACGATAGAGTTGACGCAGGCACTGTGAAAGATCAAAAACCTCTAGGTTCAGAGAAACGCCCTGCGACTCAAATTTACTGAAATCCAATACATCATTAATAATTGAAAGTAAAAGTTCACCAGAAGAAGTTATATTCTCGACACGAGCTTTAGCGCTAATATCCTTAATCTCTTTTGCTAGAAGCTGAGCATTCCCCAACACACCATTAAGCGGTGTTCGAAGCTCATGACTCATCGTAGCCAAAAACAACTCCTTACTTCTAGCTGCCGCCTGGGCTTCATTTGTAGCAACTTCTAGAGACTCCATCATCTTCTTATTTAGTCGAATCTCTTGACTTAATTCTTCTTGTTTACGCTTTTCAAGGCTAATCAAGCCATAGATACAGAATGCAACCGTACACAGAACGATTAAGGTAAAAATCAATTTGAGCCAAATCCAGTTTTCTGGAGAACTCAAAGAAGCAGGAAGTAAGTCAAGTTTAAGTAATGTGGCATTCAAGCTAATCAGAACAACCGACGCCAAGGCGATGTAAAAAGCACTTCTCGCACCAACTAACATAGCCGCCATTGCATAAGGTAAAACCCATAAGACGCTTGCAGGTCCCTCTAAAGACCTATTCATAAAATCTACATAGCAGACCAGAATTAAGCTAAGAGCGAGAAAGAATAAGGCCGCCCCTCGTAAGTGTTGCTTTTTCCACATAATCAACAAAGAAACGGGCTGCAGTGCGATCAGGAACATGGTTAGAACTCGCTCCCAAGGCAAGCTCTGTTCTACCATTAAAGTGAATGTCATACCAACAATTGAAAAGAAGCTCAGTATTAACACGAAAATAATGAGTGTTCTGGCTTGGAGAGCTTGCGATGAATCGGCGCGCACAGCTTCAGGAATGCAGGCATCAACAAAACGGTCAAACTTCCCCACAGGCGAGGTGGGTTGACTAACTTTACCCTCCTGGTTCATAGCCTCTTCCGAGGAATCCTGTTTATGTAGGGAATACTTCGCGTTCAATGCTGACGACTCTAAATGAAATGTGTTCACTAAAGGATAAGCGACAAATCATGTATTCGCCATATTTACAGAGAGAGTCAATAGGCAAAGCATTAGCTTCGATCTTTGCTATGCTTATACAAGTAAGAATCGCCTTGCCTTTAAACAAAGAGCGGAAGACAGATCCTATGAAAAATCTACTATGCACACTCTTATTGCTACCTTGTTTTCTTCATGCCGAAAGCCTACTTCCCCCACCTTCAGGTGAGGTTATTCTCGAAGTCATTGGTGACTTAAAGCTTAGCAACACTTGATGGCGAAGCTCACTTTGACCGAGGGATGATTGAGGCACTACAAACGTCAAGCATTGTCACCGCCAATCATGTACTTTCCAAACCAACAAACTACAAAGGTCCAGTTCTAGGAGACCTACTTAATCAACTTGGCGCTAGAGGGGACAGTGTTTTTGTTACTGCGCTTGATGATTACACAGCCGAGTTAAAACGCAGCGAAATAGAAAAGTATGACGTACTACTAGCAACCCATGAAAATGGAAAAATGATGACCATCGATGACAGAGGACCGTTTTTTATTGTCTTCCCCTTTGATAAATATAAAGAGTTGAGAAGAGACCTCTATTACAACATGTCCGTCTGGCAAATAAAATCTATCGAAGTTGAATGAGCAAACAACACAAAACTCTATCAAGTCGAATAGCAACCCCGAAAACTTTAGTTGCCATCTTCGTTCTTCTCGCGCTGATTATTTTGGCGGGCGTAAGTTTTTCTATCAATTCAATTAAAGACATTAACAACGATGCAGTTGAACCTTATCTGGCGATAATTAATAACAATCTCGGGGTTAACCCCAAATTGCTAAAAATCATCTCCCTCATTCAGGACTACCAGGCCGAAACAAGTTCAAAAAACATTAAGAACCTGAAAAAAGGTTTTCGCATTATGCGCGGCAGTATACTCAACGACCTTGATAGCGAAAAAACAAAAACTTTACACCAAGAATTTGGCGACCTCGATAAACTCAGCAAAATCACCTCGACACTTAAAGGTTTTGGGGAGCCGATTGCACAACTCCATGAAGAGAATCATGCAACCAACCTTAAACTAGTCAAGTCGCTACGTAAAAAGCTCGGCCGTTTATATAACAAATGGAACGTTTATAGCCGTAAAGTGATTCAGGAAGTCGAGCATGCGCAAGCGAAAACATGGACAAGCTGGAGCCATCAACTCAAGTTGCAACTCTACTTTTTACTGGTCATCGCCATCACGAGTGTTATCGCCATCGCGCTAATGTATCAATTATAT
>NZ_LWGJ01001870.1:0-1078 GCF_001635845.1 Oleiphilus sp. HI0132
ACGAAGCAATGAAGATTCTGAACACCGAAAGACAAACCACGCTATCAGAATTGATCCACCTGTTCCATTTAACCAAAGAGCGAGCCTTATCGAGCATCCGTCCTATCATTCTTTTTGTAGAGCGCACTGGCGGCAAAGTAACAGCCTTACGTCTTGATAATATCAACGACATCGTCACCTTTAACAAAAAAGTATTTTGTCGAGATGACTCTGCAGATGGAATCATGAGAAGTAAAAATGATGACTTTGTGGTGGAAGGCTTTCTTAGAGACGGTAACGAAGCACCATTAATGCTGATCAACTGCCAGCCTGAGAGCAAGTCTGAATCTAATCAGGTTGCATAGAATTTAAAAAGCTTTGTAGGCAGCGCCTTCCACGGCTCGCATGAGGGCTAGCACGAAATTGATCGTGCGCCTGAACCCTCTGCCTACAATAGACAACTTTCTCGCGCTTAAGACCTACAGGCGCATTTCAATACCACAATCGGCCATATGTGCCTTGGCTTCTTGAACGCTGTACTCTCCAAAATGAAAAATACTTGCTGCCAGAACAGCATCGGCGCCACCTTCCAAAACTCCATCTGCCAAGTGCTGTAAATTCCCCACACCGCCAGATGCTATAACCGGAATAGACACAGCATCGGTAATCGCCCTAGTGACGCCTAAGTCGAAGCCGTTTTTCATACCGTCCTGATCCATACTGGTTAGTAATATTTCACCAGCACCGTAATCAGCCATTTTCTTGGCCCATTCGATTGCATCCAAGCCTGTAGGCTTACGACCACCATGAGTAAAGATTTCCCATCGACCTTCTTCACCCTCTGCACTCACCTTCTTCGCATCAATTGCGACGACAATACATTGGCTGCCAAATTTCTCGGCAGCTTCACGAACAAACTCTGGGTTAAATACTGCCGCTGTATTGATCGCAACCTTATCCGCGCCGGCATTCAACATACAGCGGATATCTTCAACTTTTCGGATTCCACCACCAACCGTTAGCGGAATAAACACTTCACTCGCCATTTTTTCAACAGTATGAACCATTGTGTCACGGCCTTGGTGACTCGCTGTGATGT
>NZ_LWGJ01001871.1:0-1143 GCF_001635845.1 Oleiphilus sp. HI0132
TCATCAACTACGAATGGGCTGCGAGTAACCCTCGGCTAGCATCGAATGCTGTACGCCTGGGAATGGTTAAAGACTTCTTTTAAGATTTTTTGTTGGAAGGTTGTAGGTACAACTGTTTGGTGTTTTGTCTTTTTATTAATATGTGAAGAGATTGAATGCCGCCGATAAGGAAATCGTTGTGTCTAGTCATGCTTCAAATGAGGCTGGAAAGTCTTCATCCGTTGATACGGGCTTAGCTTGCCTGGTATCAATAGCACGTTATCACCAAGTCGCTGCAGATCCAGAGCAGATTCGTCATTACTTTGGTACTAATGAACCTTCATCCGAAGCTAAAAACTCGGCCTCTTGTCTGAATGATAAAGATATCGTTCGTGCTGCTAGACACCTAAAACTTAAAGCCTCACTAACAAAAGCAGACATCGCTAAGTTAGAAAAGATGGCCTTACCTGCGATAGGCCTGAGTAAAAATGGTGAGTACTTTATTCTTGCCAAAGTCGCAGATGAAAAGGTTCTTGTTCAAGTGCCTGGTTCTGAAAAACCACAAGTCTTCACTCTTAGTGAATTCGAAGATTATTGGAATGGCAGAATTATTCTAATTACTCGACGTTCACTCCTGCCAGGTATGAACGGTAAATTTGATATTTCCTGGTTTATCCCCGCTATTATCAAGTACAAAAAGATCTTGATGCAGGTCTTGGTTGCCTCCTTCTTTATTCAGTTATTTGCACTAATTACGCCGTTGTTCTTTCAGGTGATTATCGACAAAGTACTCGTCCATCAGGGCTTAACTACGCTCGATGTATTGTGCTTCGGTTTAATCGTCGTTTCCTTATTCGATGTGATTTTGAATGGCCTTCGAACCTACGTCTTCTCGCATACCACCAATCGGGTTGATGTGACCTTAGGGTCGCAGTTATATAACCATCTCTTGCGTCTACCCATATCATTCTTTAATGCACGGCAAGTGGGGAATACTGTAGCCAGAGTTCGAGAGTTGGATACCATTCGTGAGTTTATTACTGGCTCTGCTTTAACGCTGATTATCGATATCCTTTTTACCGTGATCTTTTTTGTGGTGATGTACTACTACAGCCCGCCCCTCACATGGATAGTGTTAGGTTCGATTCCCCTCTATGTGATTCT
>NZ_LWGJ01001872.1:0-1239 GCF_001635845.1 Oleiphilus sp. HI0132
AAATCTACCAATAGAGCTTGGCCGTTTTGCTTTGCAATGGCGAGATGTTGTTCAAGCCCGGTATTCGAATAAATAGTATTGAAAGGGAGCTTGTTAGGTTTCTGTGTGTTGGTTTGCTGGTTGCTAATCAGAGTTTCCAGGGGGTTGAGTGGGTTTGTGGCTTGAGTAAGTGAGCCAATAAATAATAATGCGGCGTATAAGGCCAGGAGCAAGCCTAAACCTTTAGAGACTCTTTCTATTCCAGGCTTAGCTGCATCAAAAGCACCCATCTGGCTTGCTGTTAGGCCGCATAACAACGCCCATAAAAATAGCGAAACTGACTCAGGGATAACACGGCTAATGAGCCAGATTGCCACGGCAATTAGCATTATGCCGAAAGCGTATTTTACTTTGTCCATCCAGGCGCCGGCTTTAGGGAAGAACTTACCGCCACCTATAGCGATCAGGATTAATGGCACACCCATACCCAAGCCCAGAGCAAATAATGAAAGGCCTCCGATAACTGCGTCTGCTGTACTGCTTATATAAAGTAACGCACCTGCGAGCGGGGCTGAGACACACGGTGAAACAATTAGTGCTGATAGTGCACCGATAAAGAATACGCTGGTGATATGCCCACCATTAAGGTTTTGGCTGGTGGTATTGAGGCGGTCTCTTAAGAAAGCGGGGAGTTGCAGCTCGTAAAGGCCGAACATAGCTAAGGCAAGCAAAATAAATATTGCCGAAAATACGCTTAATACAATTGGGTCTTGCAGGGCTGCCTGTACATTGGCTCCCGCACCGAGCAGTCCTGTCACCACGCCTGCTGCAGCATAGGTTGCCGCCATACCGATAACGTAGGCTAGGGAAAGCATAAAGGATTTACCGACCGTTGGCTTTTGCTGGCCAGCAATAATGCTGGTAATAATCGGGATCATTGGAAACACGCAAGGTGTAAAGGTCAATCCGATCCCGAGTAAAAAGAATATTCCTACAATCGCCAGCAGGCTACTGTTCTGAATAAAGCTAAAGACGCCCGCAGCGTTTTCAAAGTCTGGGCTTTCTTGAGATGAAGGCGTTTGTTGCTGGTTGGGAGCTTGAAGCTTGTTGCTAGTTGTGTCGCTATTACTTTTTTGCGCTACATATAAGACCTTTTCGTGCTTTGGTGGGTAGCACAAGCCTGCATCTGCACAGCCTTGGGAGCTTATTTTAATCTCGACATCACTTAGTGAAGCATCGACGTCAATAGGAAGAGCAATT
>NZ_LWGJ01001873.1:0-1078 GCF_001635845.1 Oleiphilus sp. HI0132
GTATTCGGTATTGCTGTCATTCTCATGAACCGCTGTTTCATAATAGGGAGATCAGATGTCTCAGAGCGCTGCTTTAGTCAAAGCACTGAAAAAATGTTTGAAAATTAACGATGTAAAATATGCAGATGTGGCTGATGCCCTCAATTTAAGTGAGGCGAGCGTGAAACGTTTGTTTTCTGAGGAAAGCTTTTCGCTAAAAAGGCTAGATCAAATTTGTGAATTTTTAGGTATTGAAATTAGTGATCTGGTGGAGATGGTGAGACAGTCTGATCAGATTCGAAGTTTGACGATTGAGCAAGAAAAAGAAATTATTGATGATCTTCCGCTTTTGATTGTCGCAAATAGTGCCTTAAATCGTTGGAGCTTTGAAGATATATTGTCTACCTATGATTTAACTGAGACCGCGTTAATCCAGCATCTTGCCAAATTAGATCGCCTAAAGTTGATCGAGTTGTTGCCTGGAAATCGCATAAAGTTATTAGTTGATAGAAACTTCAGTTGGCAAAAGAACGGCCCTATACAGCGGTTTTTCGAAGAAATTCTAGTGAATGAGTTCTTTAACTATAGGTTTGATGAGCCCAGTGACAAACGACAGTTTGTGGTGGGGATGCTCTCTAAAGCCTCTAACCTGATCTTTCAGAGAAAGTTGGATCAACTTGCAGAGGAATTTCATCGCTTACATGTAGAGGATGAAAAGTTGCCTGTTAAAGAGCGATTCGGTACTAGTGTTGTCACAGGTATGCGTCGATGGGAGCCTTTGGCTTTTGAGAAGATGCGCAGAAAAAAGGATCTGCGAAAGTTTTAGTATTGATGGGGTAGTTTGAGGTGTGGGCTGATCTATGAAAACCGAGTTCATAGATCAGCATTGGTTTCGTTTTTTAGGGTGTTTTATGAACGCTTTGATTGAAGCTTTCGTGATAACACCGCCGCGATGAGCAGCAATAACATCATCCAGGGGCTAGATGAGCCTCCACCAGAGCTCGGGTAAGCGCGGGTGTTGTTGAAAGCTGGTTGATGGGCATCTTTACGATGGTCTCTTACCGGCTGGCTTGCGCGTTGTTGTTTAGCCTGCAATTCT
>NZ_LWGJ01001874.1:0-1043 GCF_001635845.1 Oleiphilus sp. HI0132
GTTCGATTTTCTTGTCCTGTCTGGCAAGGTACTTGATACTAATAAAGCCCCTATCCCCAATGTATCAATCGAAACCAGCACGGTCTGGCACGGTCCTGAGCAAGGCCCCCTACTTCAGTTATCGACACGTAGTTTGGATCATGCCAGTGGTAGTGCTAGTACAGATGCTGAAGGCAACTATGTTATGTTGCTGTTCCCTAGTGATACCTGTATTGAATCCGGTTTTTACCCAGACAGCACTGACTGCTTGTATGACCTTACCTATACTCCAACAATCGAAAGTGGCTTTGCGACCTTTGTAAGATCTGATCTTGCCCTTAACAACGCGCTTAGTCTCGACCAGGAGCTAGTTCTACTTGATAGCATAATACCGAAAACTATTGCCGGGCCTTATGTTAAAAATATTAGCAACCAATCTGTGGTAATAGAATGGCAGACCGATGAACCGGCTAGAAGTACAGTTCAAGTGGTTGGTGGAGCGGTTTTTAAAAATAACCGTTTTCTAACAGAACATAGCGTTGTTATTAATAACCTGGATTCAAACACCGATTATGACGTAAATATTTCGACACGAGACGCACAAAACAATAGTTCTGAAACGCAAGTTCTAAGCTTTACCACTCAAAGTATTAGTGCTGACTCATTAGCGCCACAGTTTGTCCAACCTTTAGCAGCGACGTCTATCGGAGAAACCCAGTTTACGGTGGCTTTTTGTGCTAATGAGCCAGTGCAAGGAAAGTTTATCGTTGACGGAGCTGAGTATTTACTTAATGACTTCTCTCGCTGCCATAACTTGACTGTAGGTGATCTAAACTCGAATCAGACCTATGCGGTGTCAGTAGAAGTTACTGATATTAGCGGTAATGGCCCAACTCAGAGCCATATTAGTAGAGTTAAAACGCTAGCAGCGGCAGACTTGAACCCTCCTCTAATCGTCGCCGGGCCAACGGTTACTGATATTTCAGATACAGTAGCTGTAGTGAAATGGACGACAAACGAAGCGGCTAGCAGTGCAGTTTCATTTAACGATGGTATTAGTTACC
>NZ_LWGJ01001875.1:0-787 GCF_001635845.1 Oleiphilus sp. HI0132
CCTTCTTATGAGCCATTATCCTACTCCTATTGTCTGTTCGTATCTAAACCGGTTTAATTGCTCCTGAGAGCGACCATAAACTCAGTGTTAGCCTTTAATTCCAGTAATTTTCACCTCAGTATACCACTGACGGTGACCCATTCTCTTCATGTGGTGCTTACGACGCTTGAACTTCAAGATACGTACCTTCTCGTGACGACCATGATCAACAACCTCAGCCGTTACTTTTGCACCCTCAACATTTGGCGCGCCAACTTTAACATCGTCGCCATTTGCAACAAGTAATACACGGTCAAATTCAACCGTCCCACCTGTTTCAACTTCAATTTTTTCCAGCTTTAACACTTCACCTTCGGTGACACGGTGCTGCTTACCACCGCTTACAATAACTGCGTACATTTGGTTTTCTCCAAATTTTTCATATCGCCTAACACACCTGAACTTCCGCTAATAATAAGCATTACCCAGATGAATCAAACTTACCAAGACCTATATATTGAGAACTAAATCTCCGGCCTCACTTTCTACCCGCATGTGTTACTTACGACCAATTTTCCCCAAACTGATATTTACAGTTTTTTGAAAAATCTGATCTCCAGTTTCTAAAGGAAGCTCTTTGGCAACCCTATCACTGAGAACACCCATGACTTTTAGGGCGCGCAATTGTATTTTATTCAACCAAGTGTTGCAAGCACATTCTAGCCAAAACAAGACTTTAATTATTGTATGGCGGATAGTAATTCTTGACAGACAAGCACAGCCCCCCTAGCATGTCAGCCAATTTTAG
>NZ_LWGJ01001876.1:0-2873 GCF_001635845.1 Oleiphilus sp. HI0132
TCGACAGCAAATTCACTGTGAACACCAGTAAAGAAGAAATAGTGGTTGAGGAGCTTTTCCTCATACTCGAGGAACTCAAGCTTGATAGTCAGTTAAGCCTTACAAACTACTTAGAATCACCTCACCTTCAAGGGCAAGTCCAAGTCAACAAGTTCAACCCCAAGATTCTAGCCGAGAGATTTGGAATTGCATTACCCACCTTATCTTCACCTGAAGCGCTAAACGCATTTAGCCTTTCGAGTAAGCTCGAATTTAAAGACCAGGCTCTATACTTTCAACAAATCAACACACAAGTAGATAAGAGTTCATGGCAAGGAGACCTTACATTCAATAGCAGTAATCAAGCGTTTGCACTTAGCCTTGTCGGTGACTCAGTTAATATCGATAATTATTTACCCGCCGAAGAGGAAAATAACAACACCCAAGCAAGCGCCAACGATGAAGCACCAACGAACAACCAAACCAACTCAGAGCTTCTGCCACTAGAAACACTGAGACAGCTCGATCTAGACATATCTTTAAAACAACAAAGCTTAATTGCAAACAAAGTCCTGATCGAAAATCTTAATGTCGAATTAGCCGCAAAGAACGGAATCGTCAGCGTAACAAACCTGTCTGCGAAGTCTCATGAAGGCATACTAAACACGAGCGCAAAAATAGATGCGCGTAGCAACAAACCTACTTGGCAAGCCGATACAAAGATATCAAACCTTAACTTAGGCACTCTGATTCAAGCGCTGGAAATTCAAAATGCCGAGGACAGCGCTAGCCTCAGTGGCACTCTCAATTTTAGTGCTGCGCTGACAAGTCGTGGTAACACCTTAAGCGAAGTTCAAAGCAATGCCTTGGCTCAATCCGAATTTGAAGTACTCGACGGTGAAGTTCAAGGCATAAACTTCAAGGCACTAAGCTGCAAAGGATTGGCCCTAATAAATAAAGATTCTATCGATACTAACAACTGGCCAAAAGCCACACCTTTTGATCTGCTTAAAGGCAGCGCCAGTTTGAAAGATGAGATTCTCACGAACAATTTCGAGCTAACAAGCTCCGGATTGGCGATGAGCGCCGAAGGCCCTATCAACCTGAGCGCAACATCGCTAGACATAAAAACCGGCTTACGCGTCATTGGCGACTCTAATGAGCATGCCTGCAGGGTTAATGAAAAGTTCAAAGACATTCCTGTTCCTGTAAGATGCAAAGGAAAATTTGATACGCCTCCAGCTGAGCTATGTAAACTGGACAGCAAACGTTTACTCGATGCGACCAAGCAAGTAGCTGCTAAAGAAGCAAAGCGTAAATTAGATAAAGAACTGGATAGAGCCTTAAACAAACACCTTGGCGACAAAGATGAAATCAAAGATGCTGCCAAGAACCTACTCAAGAAACTATTTTAATGTCCACAGATAAAAGCTCATCAATCTTTGCAAATCGCCTACTAAATTGGTTCGACCAACACGGTCGCAAAAACTTACCCTGGCAAATAGACAAAACACCCTACAGGGTTTGGGTATCTGAAATTATGCTCCAGCAAACCCAGGTCAGCACAGTTATCGACTACTTCAAACGCTTTATGGCAAGCTTTCCTGATGTTAAAAGTTTGGCAGATGCTGACGAAGACAGCGTGCTCGAACATTGGGCCGGTTTAGGCTATTACGCCCGTGCGCGTAATCTACACAAAGCAGCAAAACAAATATCTTATGACCTGGATGGCGTCTTTCCCGAAGATGTTGACGGCTTAAGTGCCCTGCCAGGCATTGGTCGTTCAACTGCTGGCGCTATTCGTAGCATTGCTCACAAACAATATGCCCCGATTCTTGATGGCAACGTAAAACGGGTTTTATGTCGTTATCACGCCATCAAAACCTGGTCTGGCGAAAGAAAAACCGAACAAAAGCTATGGCTACTCGCAGATGAACACACACCGCAAGATCGTGTTGATGACTATACACAAGCCATCATGGATCTTGGCGCAACACTCTGCACACGCAGCAAACCTAAGTGCACAATTTGTCCAATGCAGGAAGATTGCCAGGCAAACAAAGCAGACCTACAACATGCCCTACCGGTTTCAAAACCCAAAAAAAAGATCCCTCAAAAGAAAACCTGGGCACTGCTAATTGAGTCTGATAAGGGAGTCCTACTTGAGAAAAGGCCGCCAAGCGGAATATGGGGTGGTTTATATAGCTTGCCAGAGGCACCACCCTCACTCACGCCACCAGACTTGATTCAATACTGCACCGAGAACTTTGGCATAGAAACAGAACTACTAGAAAGACACCAAAGCATTCACCATACCTTTTCTCATTACAAACTAGAGATACAGCCGGTTAAATTAAAGCTAAAAGCGTCACTACCAGAAGTACGCTCATCAGATAGGCTAAAGTGGATCCAAGAACATCAGCTTTCTAAATTAGGCCTGCCGGCACCAATATCTTCCTACCTTGAAAAGCTAAATTGTGATGATTTATTCAGATTAAATGACTAAGATTGACCCATCACATGCTATTTACTTACCACACGAGATCGAAACATGAGTCGCACTGTTTTTTGCAGAAAGTATCAAAAAGAACTGAAAGGCCTGGATACCCCGACAATGCCAGGAGAAGCGGGCCAAGATATTTTTAACAACATCTCTGAACAAGCCTGGAAAGAATGGCAAAATAAACAAACCATGCTGATTAACGAACGACAGCTCAATATGATGAGCGCCGAAGACCGAAAGTTCTTGAAAGAACAGATGCATAAATTCTTTAATAATGAAGACATTGAAAGCATAGAGGGCTATGTTACGCCTACAAAATAATCAAAATTTACGTTTGTGATTTTTTTTTAGTTTTAGCTCTTGACTCATCGAAACGAAACAGGTTTAATAC
>NZ_LWGJ01001877.1:0-590 GCF_001635845.1 Oleiphilus sp. HI0132
ACAAATCAGTTGTCCATACCGTTTCTTCAACACTGCCACGCGCTAAGTCGATACGTATGGTGATCTCTTCTTGATCCATCACTGCCTGACCGCGCTCTTCAGTATATTCGGCACACTTCTCGCCTTGATGAACAATCCTGACATCACCCAAGTATATCTCGACCAAGCTCAAATCAAACGCCTCAATCGAAGCCCGGCCCAAGGCGGCCAGAATACGACCCCAATTCGGATCGCAGGCAAATAAGGCGGTCTTAATCAAAGGAGAATGAGCAATGGTGTAAGCCACTTCAAGTGCTTCTTCAGTACTTTTAGCCTGCTCAACCTGAACCGTTACAAACTTGGTGGCACCTTCGCCATCACGCACGATCAATTGCGCCAGCTCGACCAAGACATCACTTAAGGCGTCTTTAAGGGCTGGAAAATCAGCATGAGACTTATCAATCAAAGGTGCTTTTGACTTGCCTGTCGTAAACAGAATACAAGAATCGTTTGTCGAGGTATCGCCATCGACAGTAATTCGATTAAATGAGGCCTCAGCAAGCTCCTGCAATAATTCATCTAGCAAAGCTTGAGGCACGCTCGCATCACAT
>NZ_LWGJ01001878.1:0-946 GCF_001635845.1 Oleiphilus sp. HI0132
AGGAAAGCCAAGACTCATGATCTTATTAAAAACCAACCACGGTGATATCACACTTAAGTTAGATTTCGAAAAAGCGCCAGTGACTGCTAAAAACTTCGAGCAGTATGTTAAAGAAGGTTTTTACAACGGTGTTATCTTCCACCGAGTGATCAGTAACTTCATGATTCAAGGTGGTGGTTTTGAGCCAGGCATGAACCAGAAAACTACCCGTGAAACTATCAAGAACGAAGCAAACAATGGTCTAAGCAACAAGAACTACACCGTTGCCATGGCTCGTACTATGGACCCTCACTCAGCGTCTGCACAGTTCTTTATCAATGTTAAAGACAACACGTTCCTAGACTATACGGCTGAAACAATGGAAGGCTGGGGTTATGCAGTATTTGGTGAAGTCGTTGAAGGTCAAGACGTTGTCGATAAGATCAAAGGCGTTAAGACCACGACTAAAGCTGGCCACCAAGACGTGCCAGTTGAAGACGTGATCATTGAAGAAGCTAGCGTTCTTGAAGGTGAAGCAGCTGAAGATGGTGAATAAGACCTCGTCATGAGCACTTATTTTATTTCAGATCTGCATCTGGAAGAGTCACGCCCTGATATTATCAGGGCTTTCTTTTTATTCCTCGACTCTATTCAAAACGATGCTGACAAGCTCTATATTCTTGGTGATTTCTTCGAAAGTTGGATTGGTGACGATGAAAACACCGAACTTCAGCTTGAAGTAAAACAGCGCCTCAAAGCCCTCAGTGAGCAAGGTTGCCAACTTTTCTTTATGCACGGTAATCGTGACTTTTTAGTAGGCGATGTTTTCGCACAAGAAACTGGCGCCACCCTACTTGATGATCCATGTGTTATCGACGTAGCAGGCGAACCAACACTGCTTATGCATGGCGATAGCCTCTGTACTGCTGATACCGGCTACATGAAATTCAGAGCAACCATTCGTAAC
>NZ_LWGJ01001879.1:0-855 GCF_001635845.1 Oleiphilus sp. HI0132
TTCAGAATAACTAAAATCAGAATAATAGCCCCTTTAACTGGGCCAGGAAGAAAGCTGAGCATATATACCCCTCATAGTATTTTAGTAAAATTTTATCGAGAGACACCTACAAGTACAAGATTACAGCGTACGCATGTAAATATGGTGCTGCATTATCTATTTAATCTGGCTGTATAGTGCAAATAAGGTGGTGGCAATAGGTGGGAGGATAGTGCTCATGCTTACTGTTCTGGTTTATCGGGTGGCGCTTCAGTTGAAGTCTTCTTTTGATCAGTTTTTTTAGCTGGAAAGAAAGCATCAGTTTTATGTTTAGCTTTCGCTTTGATTTCAGGTGTGATGTATCGAGACAGCGTGGCGATTGCCGCAGCCATTACAGATATGTCATCGGTGTAGCCAAGAACGGGGGTTAAGTCAGGAATCCCGTCAATAAGGCTAATGAAGTAGCCGAGCGTTCCGAGAATAACCGTTTTTACCCATGCTGGAGTGTTTGGTTCGCGTAGGGTGTAATACAAAATTAGTGCGTGAGTAATAGCTTCCTGAGAAAGGGAGCTGAAGGCAGATTTGATTTTACTAGTTAGCTTTTTTTCGTTTATATCGTCTTTCATTTTACTCTCGACCAGGCTTTATTCGAAGCCTGGTTTTAATATCTGATCTTTGCCAGCAAGTACTAAACCAATGCTGTTTTCCTGTAGCCATAATAAAGTTAGGAGATTCCCTGGAGTCGCGCTGTCGTCAGATTTTGATATAAATCCCTTTAATGTTAAAGCTTGCCCCAACACATCAGCAAAGCTAATTTCAATCTCGTTAAAGGTAACACGGCAAGTGTCACTTTCTACCGACGCTTGAGAGTCTTGA
>NZ_LWGJ01001880.1:0-15565 GCF_001635845.1 Oleiphilus sp. HI0132
TTCACCTTTCAAGCCAGCAAATTCACCTTTAAGGCTTGCCACACTATCGGTCACTTCATTTAATTTTTCATCTAAATGATTGATATGATTATATTGCGACTTAAGCAGCAGTGTATTGATATCTTCACTACTTAGGCCCTCACCGTTTGAGAAGCGGGTTTCAATCTCTTCGAGTTTGGGCTGTATCATTTGAATTAGCATATCGTCCACTTTTGTTTTATCCATTCTCTTATCCTCCTTGATAATCATTGGTAAAAGCCTTGTCGTTAGACTAAGCGAATAATAGCATGACAGGCCTGCTTTTACACTTCACAAGCCCTAGTATCGATACTCCCATGAGACCGAAGCAGCTAAGCGCTCTACATACGTAAACGCTGTATCAACGTCTTTACTTAGGTAAGTCAGCCCTGCTTTGAAACGGCCATCAAAGATGAAACACTGGTGATAAAATTCCGCCATATAAAGTGATTGAGCACTCAGAGAAACCCCATTTCCTCTGACGCCACCATCTTCATTTAACTGTAAATAGCTGGCACGCGCACTCCAAAGCGAACCATCACCATTTTGAAGACTCATCCCGAAGGACAAAACCTCTGAGTCATTATCAAAACTAGCACCAAGCGTACGCCCATGATAGCGATAGCCACTTTCATAAAGACTATGTTCATAGGTGGTATTATAAAATACTGTCTCAAAGCCATCCGCAATGGTATTTGCGTATTCCAACTCGTACTTTAGGAAAGCGCTATCTTCTAGTGTTTGGGAAAGTTGAACGCCCGCTTGATGGGTGCGTCGCGATGGCATATAGCCCGCTTCGTCTTCACCAATTGTTTGTGCGTGGAAGGCCGCACCCAGCGTATCAGTCAATGCAAAGCCATAACGTACATCGAAGCCAGCCAACTGATTCCCCGCTTGCTTGGCTGTATTTTCACCCTGCGAAGTAAGCGACTTCCAGAAGGTAGACAAGTCTTCATCACGCCCTTCTCCACCCCACTGCATCGCACGGGACATACCAAATTCAAGACCTTTCAACGGCCTAAAGGTAAAACGCATGCCAGTAAGTTTTGCCTCAGGTATTGTACGCTCACTTTCTAGCTGACCAATATAAGATACAAATTGCCACTCTCCTAACCAAGAAAGCAATGGTGTTTCAAAGGTTTGCCCCTGCTTGGTTCTTAAGAATACGCTCGGCACCGGCTCGGCATTATTTGTCAGGATCAAACTCGACTGAGAACCCGCGCCCCACCATTGATCGACTGCGCCAACACCCAATACCCAGTTGCCATCACGACCGCCCAGCACGCCAGCCAAATAGGAGCCATAAAAGTCTGTCTGGACGGCATCATCACCAGGGTCTGTCATGACATTAGCTTGAAGCCTGAAGGCAAAGCTTTCACTATCACCTTCCATTGTTTTATGGATCTCTCCTTTTTCTTGCTGGAAAGAACCAAAATCTCTTAATAATGGCCTAGCACTGCCCGCTGTCACTTCAAGGCTTTTTTTAATACCGGACTTAGTCTGCTTACGTAGCTCAAAGCGTAATTCTCTAATCGCAGTTTTTTGTGCTGAATTGAGCTTCGAGTGATCAGCTTCTGCTAGTGCATTTTTTACATCTGCCCACATAAGCGGCCAGGTCGTTAAAGAGATATCGATCACTTCTGCATCATTGAGTAGCTGAAGATTATTTCGAAGCCTAAGGTCACCTACATCAATCCATGGCGCAGCGTTTACCGTGGCAGCCATAACAAGAGAAAGGGACATTACAAGGGTGCTGAGAAGCTTAGATTTGATAGACACGAATTAGACTTTTTAGTGGTTGATTCTATGGCTGGGCATTATAGGGGTTTTGCACTTAAAGGTAAAAGCGAAAAGAACTTAAACCACAGAGGACACCGAGCGCTTCGCTACACAGAGGAAGAGATGGAGACACACCTAAAAAGGCTTTTATCTTTTCTCTGTTTTTATCTTTTCTCTGTGTAGGCCGCAGGCCGCTCTGTGCCCTCTGTGGTGAACCGTCTTTTGTGTTTTGATCTTTAAGGGATAAACCGAAGAACCACAGAGGACACCGGGCGCTTCGCTGCACAGAGGAAGAGATGGAGACACACCTAAAAAGGCTTTTATCTTTTCTCTGTTTTTATCTTTTCTCTGTGTAGGCCGCAGGCCTCTCTGTGCCCTCGGTGGTGAACCGTCTTTTGTGTTTTGATCTTTAAGGGCAGTCTTTAGCGACAGAAAAAACTACACCCACTGCCTGCTTAGATGTATAATCTGCCGCCTATTTTTTAAGCAACTCTTTTCGCAAGCGATTGATATTTAGATGACCGACACCACGACCAAGAAGCTTTTTATTAAAACTCACGGCTGCCAGATGAACGAGTATGATTCATCTCGCATGACAGACTTACTGCAAGACAGTCATAAAGTTGAGTTAACCGAGAACGAGAGTGATGCTGACATCATTCTTCTTAATACCTGCTCTATTCGTGAAAAAGCACAGGAAAAGGTCTTTCACCAGCTTGGTCGCTGGAAGAAGCTTAAGGAAAGCAACCCGGAACTAACTATCGGCGTTGGTGGTTGCGTTGCCAGTCAGGAAGGTGAAGCGATTCGTTCTCGCGCGCCTTTTGTAGACGTGATCTTTGGCCCACAAACGCTTCATCGCCTACCAGAGATGATCGACGCATCAAAAACAACTGATGTAGGCGTGGTCGACATCAGCTTCCCTGAAGTTGAAAAGTTTGACCACCTCCCTGCTCCCGGTATAAATGGCCCTTCTGCGTTTGTTTCAATTATGGAAGGCTGTAGCAAGTATTGTACTTTTTGTGTTGTGCCTTACACGCGAGGTGAGGAAGTTAGCCGCCCTGTTGATGACGTACTGGCAGAAATCTCCCACCTTGCTACTCAAGGTGTGCGTGAAATAAACTTACTCGGCCAAAACGTTAACGCCTACCAAGGTGAAACACACGATGGCGACATGATGGATCTTGCTGAGTTAATCACACTAACCGCAGCCATTGAAGGCATTGACCGAATTCGTTTTACAACGTCGCATCCGGTTGAGTTCAGTGACTCACTTATCGACGTTTATGCCGATACTCCTGAGCTGGTAAGCCACCTTCACCTACCTGTTCAAAGCGGCTCAGACAGAATATTGAATGCGATGAAGCGCGGCCATATGGCATTAGAGTACAAATCTAAAATTCGCCGTATACGTAAGCACCGCCCTGATATTAGTATCTCTTCAGACTTTATCATTGGCTTCCCTGGCGAAACCGAGAAAGACTTTGAAGACACCATGAAGCTGATCAATGACGTTGGCTTTGACGCTTCTTTTAGTTTTATCTATAGCGCGCGCCCGGGTACACCAGCAGCAGATTTACCTGATGAAACAAGCGAAGAAGTTAAAAAACAACGACTGCAAATTCTGCAGCAGCGCATTCTTCAACAAGCTCAAGATATTAGCCGAAAAATGGTCGGTAATACCGAACGAATTCTGGTCACAGGTTTTTCTAAGAAAGACCCCGGGGAGCTCCAAGGCCGAACCGAAAATAACCGTGTTGTGAACTTCAAAGCGAAGCAAGACCGCTCAGATAGTGCCTTGATCGGGCGCTTTATCGACGTGAAGATTACCGATGCTTACGCAAATTCATTACGTGGTGAAAGAGTCGATGAGCAAGACTACTAAAAAAGAAAAGTTAGCCAGACGGCAAGACAAGCAGCCTGACGATAAAGTCAAAACAACGAGCACTGGCTCCATCACCATCAAAGAAGTTGCACTGACGCCTTTTGATAATGACCGCCTCGCCTGTTTGTGCGGCCAATTTGATGAAAACATCAAACACCTAGAAATGCGTCTAGATGTTAAGATCAGCTATCGGGGCGCTGTTTTCAAAATACGTGGCGAAAAAGCTGAAGCATCCCAAGCGGCGCTAGAGATAATCAGACACCTATATCGAGAGACCGAGGATAATTCGAGCATTAGCCTTGAAATGGTTCACCTCTTTGTTCAGGAGTTTGGCGTTGATGCTATTTCGAGCGAGCTATCAGAAGAAGCTCGACTAATCAAAACACCTCGAAGCCAAGTTAAACCTCGCGGCGAGAACCAGTGCCAATATGTTGCTAACATTAAGCAGCATGATATTAATTTTGGCTTAGGCCCTGCTGGTACTGGCAAAACCTACCTTGCTGTTGCTTGTGCTGTAGAAGCGCTAAATAACGAAGAAGTTAAGCGCATTCTGCTCGTTCGGCCCGCAGTTGAAGCAGGAGAAAAGCTTGGCTTTCTGCCTGGCGACCTGGCTCAGAAAGTTGACCCTTACTTGCGCCCTCTCTATGACGCGCTATATGAAATGCTAGGCTTCGACCAAGTCGCCAAGCTCATGGATAAGAACATCATAGAAGTCGCACCACTCGCCTTTATGCGCGGCCGAACACTTAATAATGCTTTTATTATTTTGGACGAAAGCCAGAACACCACGCCCGAACAAATGAAGATGTTCCTGACCCGAATTGGTTTTGGCTCAACAGCCGTTATTACGGGTGACCTAACCCAAACCGACCTACCTAAACACGCGATGTCGGGCTTAGCTCAGGCTCAGCGCGTTTTGAATGGAGTAAAAGGCATCAGCAGCATCCACTTCCGCCCATCTGATGTTGTCAGACACCCTATTGTTCAACGAATTGTAGAGGCTTATAACAAGCACGATACGCAGGGAAAGGCTTAAACCACAGAGGACACCGAGCGCTTCGCTGCACAGAGGAAGGGATTAAGACACCCTAAAAACCTTTTTATCTTTTCTCGGTGTAGGCCGCAGGCCTCTCTGTGACCTCTGTGGTGAACCGTGTTTTATGTTTTGATCTTGAAGTGATAAACCGATGAACCACAGAGGACACCAAGAGTAGAGAAACTCTAATCTTTCATTTGCCCGGGCAACCACAAAGCTATTTCAGGGAAGATCAGCAGTAGTAGTACCATAACCAAACTTATTACTACAAATGGTAAGGCACCCTTAAATACAGTTGTTAAGGGTATATCCGGAGCAACGCGCTGCATTACAAATACATTGATACCGATTGGCGGCGTAATCAGCGATAGCTCAATCATCATAACGATAAAAATACCAAACCAGACCGGGTCATATCCTAAAGAGGTCACCAAAGGGAAGACAAAAGGCAAGGTGAGGATAATCATCCCAAAGGTGTCTAATACAGCCCCGAGCACCAGATACAAGAGCAATAGCGCTAACATTATCAAGAAGGACGAATCACTCCACCCGGCGATGGATTCTATCAAGAACTGAGTCACGTCAGTCTGCGCCATGAAGCGGCTAAAGAATACGCCTCCTAAGAATAACAAAAAGATGTTGCCGCTCAGCGAAACGCTTTGGCCCAAACTTTCTTTCAGAATCATTGCACTTAAGCGTCCGCGAAATAAGGCAATAACGAATACCCAAGCCAAACCAATACCCGCGGCCTCTGTTGGCGTTGCATAGCCTCCGTAAATACCACCCAAAACAATAAGCATTAGTGACAATGCCGGCAGGAGTTTTGGTAGCGCCTTGATCCGCTCTGCCACCGAGTAATGCTCACCACCGGGTGCCAGTTCGGGCTTGAGCTTACAGCGAATCATGACATATAGACCAAACATCAAAGCTAATAGAATTCCCGGAATAATACCCGCTATAAACAGGTCGCCTAGCGAGGTTTCCGTCCAGGCCGCGTAAAAGACCAAAGGGATACTCGGAGGAATAAGAATGGCGAGCACACCGGCTGCTGCGATTGAGCCAGTCGCAAGCCTTTGGTTATAGCCGTAACGACGCATCTCTGGCATCAGCATTTTGCCCATTGCTGTGACTGTTGCAACACTAGAGCCTGTGACCGCACCAAAGGTTGCTGAGCAGCTGATAGATGTGATCGCCAAGCCACCGGGAATTCGCCCGAACCAGCGGTTAAAGCAATAGAAAAGATCTTTACCCAAGCCCGTTGTTTGAGCTAAAGCTCCCATCCAAACAAATATAGGTAAGGTCACCAATACAAAGTTACTGGCGACTTCCCAACTAACCAACTGAAACTGAACGATAGCCGACTCAAAGCTCTGAAGGTAGACATTTCCAAGCAGCCCTACCGCTATCAAAGCGATAGCAATCGGTACACGTAGAGCGATTAATATAAGCAAGCAGGCCATGGCCAACAGGCCAACACTTTCAGGGTTCACGAATGCCCCTCTTTGGTTTGACTTGAATCTAGACTAGCCCATAGCAAACTCAATGATTGAAGCGTTGTCACAAGCCCGATAAAAGCCATCAAGGCATAGAAAGGCCAATAAGGTATGTCGATAGTATAAGCTTGATCTTCATAGGTATAGCTATCTATCGCGCCCAACACCGCCTGCCAAACGACAAGTAGCGAGAACAAAACCAAGAAAACATATGAAGCGCATTTTAGGGAGCGTTGCTTAGAAGCCGACAAGGCTTGGTAAAGCAGGTCAACACTCAATAATTCATGGCCCTCTATACACTTTGGAATCGCTAATAAAGAACATGCTGAGTAGCAGCAAACCCGACAATTCGTGAGCCCAAGCAATGGGAGAGGAAAATAATGAACGCAAAATAACGTCACTAATTACAAGTAAGACCAGTGACGGCAGAACAAACAAGGTGTTAAGACCGTTTAAGAAATTAACGAGTTTTTTTAAGATTTGGTCAAGCATAGAATGGAAGCGACGGAGGGTTCACGCTTATTAGCTTGACTCTTGATCAGGTAAGGGGCCAGGCATCACGATGCCAAATCCTTGAGCAAAGTCTATTCCAATTTCTCTTAGCGCTTCGCAAGTCGCATCATCCTCAACAAACTCTGCGATCGTCTCTAGACCCGCTGCGTGCGCTATCATATTGCACGACTCCACAATCCCTCTATCAATACTGTCGCTCAACATATTCTTAACAAAGCTCCCATCAATCTTCAGGAAGTCGACAGGAATCGTTTTAAGATAAGAAAAAGAGCTCAAACCAACACCAAAATCATCTAGCGCAAACTTAAAGCCTAGCCCTCTAATTTCATTAATAAACTCTACCGCATCAACCAGGTTATCGATTGCAGAGGTTTCTGTAATTTCAAAACAAATTCTCTGAGGCAGCAGGTCATATTCTTTTTGCCAGATCTTGATATCATCAAAAAATGACTGATCACTCAAGGTTGAACCTGACATCGTCTTCGGAGTCATCGACGATTAATATTCGTATAATCTTACCTTCCACTAAATGCATATAGCTACCTTGATACCGGAGAAAGGTTAATGTCTAACCAATAATTCCGAAGTGCTGAGATATTGTCTTTAAATTCATTTATATCAAAAGACTTTTGAATATAGCTGTTTGCGCCGGCCCGATAACTTTCCTGAACATCTCTCTCTTCATCGGAGGAGGTTAGGATGACAACAGGTAGGCATTGAGTGTCCGGGTTGTGACGAAGCTCTTTCAACACATCCAGACCATGAACTTTTGGCAAATTCAAATCGAGGAAAACCACCCTTATCTCAGGGTCGAACTGCTGGCCAGCGTACTGCCGCTTTCCACACAGGTAATCAATCGCCTCTTGCCCATCCCTAACAATGACAACATCTTTCTGCTCTACGCCCGCTTTTTTAAGCGCAAACAAAGCCAACTCTTCTTCACCTGCATTATCTTCTACTAACAATATCTTTGCCGTACTCAAAGCGAACATCCTCCTTTTGCTTATCCTTTAAGTTTAGCCCCATATTAGATTTATGCCAGGTACTGTCAAAACACCCCAAATCATTCCGACTCACTTAGCAATTCACGAATTACAGGCACAAAAAAAGCCGCTAAGAGCGGCTTTTTTCTAACTTACTAAAGTAAGCCGATTCAACAAACAGCTTACTAGCCGTTTACTGCATCCTTTAGGCCTTTACCAGCTTTAAAGCTAGGAATCTTGGCAGCAGCGATTTGAATTTCTGCACCAGTCTGTGGGTTACGACCAGTTCTTGCTGCACGATCTTTCACAGAGAAGGTACCAAAACCAATCAACGTTACCTGATCACCTTCTTTAAGTGCATTTGTAACTGATTCTACAACCGCGTCGATAGCACGACCAGCGGCTGCTTTAGAAATGTCTGCAGATTCTGCAATTGCATCAATTAGTTCAGACTTATTCACACTAAACCCCTTTTGAGATAACTGTAAACATACGAGACTTTCGCAGAATGCTGCAAGGTAATCTCTGTATATAATTTATAATGATGTGCTTTTTGATTCTTAGAAATCTTACACTTTTAAAAACATTCGTCAATTGTATCTTTGATACTCAAAAAGACAACTAACAAATATCACATGACAGGTCGGAGCCCCCTAAATTACTGCTGCCTGACGTCAGACTGTTTTATACCAACTGAGCGAAAGCCCTGTCAAGCAGCCTGAGCGCCTAATGTGTATTTATTCTCTCAGAAGCCTCATCTTTCACCTCTGAACCTTCTTTTTCGGACTTTTGCAGCATTTTTTCCTTGTGTTCATCACTTTCGGGAGAATACGCCAAAGCGCGCTCTAAAACTTCGTCAATCCACTTAACCGGTACAATTTCGAGGTCTGCTTTAATATTATCCGGAATTTCCTTCAAGTCTTTTTCATTTTCTTGAGGAATTAGAACTAGTTTTATTCCACCTCTATGTGCCGCTAATAACTTTTCTTTCAAGCCACCAATAGCAAGGACCTGACCACGCAAGGTTATTTCACCTGTCATCGCAACGTCTGCACGAACTGGAATGCCAGTAAATGAGGAAACCATTGCCGTGCACATTGCGATACCCGCACTCGGCCCATCTTTTGGCGTCGCACCTTCAGGAACATGGACATGAATATCATGCTTTTCATGAAAGTTGTCATCGATATAAAAGCCGCCAGCTCGACTTCTTACAACAGTCATAGCAGCTTGTATTGACTCCAGCATTACATCACCCAAAGACCCCGTCCGAACAACCTTACCTTTACCCGGCACAGTACTACATTCAATTGACAACAACTCGCCGCCAACCTGCGTCCATGCCAGACCAGTAACCTGCCCTACCCGGTCCTTTTCATCAGCCATGCCGTAACTAAATTTGCGCACACCTAAGTACTGATCGATATTTTTGCTATCTACGGTAATCTCAATAGCCTCTTTAGACTCTAGAATTTCCTTCACTACCTTGCGACAAACTTTAGCAAGCTCTCGCTCCAGCCCTCGAACACCCGCTTCTTTGGTGTAATAACGAATCACATCTCTTATTGCATCTTCGGCAATAGCGAGCTCACCTTTTTTCAGGCCATTATCTTTGATCTGTTTCGGGATCAGGTATTTTTGCGCGATATTGATCTTTTCATCTTCGGTGTAACCCGGAATACGGATAACCTCCATACGATCAAGCAAGGCCGGAGGGATGTTCATTGAGTTTGAGGTACAGACAAACATAACATCGGACAAATCATAATCTACTTCTAGATAGTGATCATTAAAGGTATGATTTTGTTCTGGATCTAACACCTCAAGCAAAGCCGAAGCCGGGTCACCACGATGATCAGCACCCAATTTATCGATTTCATCAAACAAGAACAGCGGGTTCTTCACTTCGACTTTAGAAAGCTTCTGAATCAGTTTACCTGGCATTGAACCGATATAAGTTCGGCGATGACCACGAATCTCTGCTTCATCACGCACACCACCCAGTGCAACACGGGTATATTTTCGGTTTGTTGCCTTCGCAATAGATTGCCCCAAGGAGGTTTTACCTACACCAGGAGGCCCAACCAAGCACAATACCGGCCCTTTAAGCTTCTTAACCCGGCTCTGTACCGCTAAATATTCGATAATGCGGTCTTTGACCTCTTCTAGGCCATAGTGGTCTGCATCAAGAATTTCTCTTGCCTTAACGATATCGTGTCGAACTTTACTTTTCTTCTTCCAGGGAAGATTTACAAGCCACTCAACATAGCCTCGCACAACTGATGCCTCTGAAGACATCGGTGACATCATCTTCAACTTCTTAAGCTCTGCTTCAGCCTTCTTCTTGGCCTCTGCACTCATGCCAACCGTTTGAATTTTGTTTTCCAGCTCTTCGAACTCGTTACCACCTTCGTTGATCGCTCCCATTTCTTTCTGGATAGCTTTCATTTGCTCATTCAGGTAGTACTCGCGCTGACTCTTTTCCATTTGCTTCTTAACACGACCACGAATGCGCTTCTCGACCTGAATCAGATCAAGCTCGCCTTCGATAACAGCTAACAACATTTCTGCACGCTGCCCGACATTCAACTCTTCCAGAACATCCTGCTTATCGGCTATTTTGAGTTCCAAATGAGCAGCAACGGTATCGATCAACCTAATAGGGTCAGAAATATTCGTTAACGACGAGACGATTTCAGCAGGAATTTTTTTACTCACCTTACTCAGCTTTTCAAACTGAGACATTAAGGTTTGCACAAGCCCCTGAAACTCAGACTGCTCTGGGTGAGACTCTTCCAGCTCACTCGTTTTTGCTGACAAGAACTCTTCTGAAGCAACCCGATCAACACTGACTCGGTACTCACCTTCGATCAGCACTTTAACCGTACCATCGGGCAGCTTTAACATTTGCAATATATTTGCAACCGTACCAACGGAATATAATTCATCGATTGACGGATCGTCTTCGATGGCAGTTTTTTGTGTGAGTAAGAGAAGCTTCTTGTCAGAAGCCATGGCCGCTTCAAGCGCCATAATAGACTTTTCTCTACCAACGAAAAGAGGAATCACCATATGCGGAAAGACAACGACATCCCTCAAGGGCAACATGGGGATATGGCCTTCCGGCGCAGTTATCACGATATCTTTTTCAACGCTTTCTGATTCCGTGCTTTTATCTTGATCAGACATACAATTCCTCAATCACAAATAGATGCTTTGACTCATAAGTGGGGCTATATTTTTTAAATACAAGACAAACCGGGCGAGAATATTAGAACTTTTCCATATCAGCCAGGTAAAAAAAAACCATGCCCACCTTCATGGACATGGTTTTATCGATTTTAGTCGAACTTAGCTGTCAGGCAAGGCTTTTGCCTGTTCACCATTATCGTAGATCTTGATCGGTTCAGACTCACCATTGATGGTATTTTCATCAATAACAACCTTGCTTATGCCCGACTCGGATGGAATGTGATACATAGTATCGAGTAAAACATTCTCCAAAATCGACCTTAAGCCACGAGCACCAGTCTTTCTTTCCATTGCCTTATTGGCAACAGCACGAAGCGCCTCTTCCCTAAAATCAATTTCAACGCCTTCCATTTCAAAAAGCTTTTGATATTGCTTAGAGAGCGAGTTCTTAGGCTCTGTCAAAATTTGCATTAACGCAGCTTCATCAAGCTCGTTTAGCGTTGCAATCACCGGCAAACGACCAACAAACTCAGGAATCAAACCATACTTAACCAAGTCTTCGGTTTCGACTTCTTTTAGCGTCTCACCAACCTTACGCTCTGCATCCTTACTCTTAACCGATGCACCAAAGCCAATTCCACTCTTCTCAGAACGATCAGCAATAACCTTATCCAGGCCTGCAAAGGCACCGCCACAGATAAACAGCATATTAGTTGTATCAACCTGCAAGAATTCTTGCTGAGGATGCTTACGTCCACCCTGAGGAGGAACCGAAGCAACCGTACCTTCGATCAACTTAAGCAAAGCCTGTTGCACACCTTCACCTGACACATCTCGTGTAATTGAAGGGTTATCAGACTTACGAGAAATCTTGTCGATTTCATCAATATAAACAATTCCGCGCTGCGCTTTCTCTACGTCGTAATCGCACTTTTGCAGAAGCTTCTGAATAATGTTCTCGACGTCTTCACC
Source organism: Oleiphilus sp. HI0132 (assembly GCF_001635845.1). Taxonomy (NCBI): domain Bacteria; kingdom Pseudomonadati; phylum Pseudomonadota; class Gammaproteobacteria; order Oceanospirillales; family Oleiphilaceae; genus Oleiphilus; species Oleiphilus sp. HI0132. Next base: position 11,869 of record NZ_LWGJ01001880.1, read on the forward strand.
AACGTAACCGGCTTCTGTCAGCGTGGTTGCATCAGCAATCGTAAATGGAACATTCAATAAGCGCGCTAGCGTCTCGGCCAATAGCGTTTTACCACTACCCGTTGGGCCAATCAGCAAGATATTACTCTTGCCCAGCTCAATATCAGACTTAGCATTGTCGAACTTCAGACGCTTATAATGGTTATAAACAGCAACAGAAAGAACTACTTTAGCTCTCTCCTGCCCAATCACATAGTCGTCAAGCGTTTCTTTAATTTCTTGCGGTACAGGTAGTCTATCACTAGCTTCCTCAGAAGCTGTCTCCTGCACCTCTTCACGAATAATATCGTTACAGAGGTCTACACATTCATCACAGATAAAGACAGATGGGCCTGCAATCAGTTTTCTCACTTCATGCTGACTTTTGCCACAAAAGGAGCAGTAAAGTAATTTACCGTTATCTCCGCCCTTACCGTTTTTTTCATCGGTCATCAGATTTCCTACTTACTGTACAAAGCGCCTCTTCGAACGCCTGCGCGCAATGAAGCGGCTCTTACCGCTGCGCGATATTCATTTAATCGCCTGAGAAGTCCTATTCGAGCAGCTTAAGCTCTATCTTCCCAGGCAAGTGCCCCTCACTACTACTCTGCCGACGGACGCTTTTCAATCACTGAGTCAATTAAACCATATTCTACTGCCTCAGCACCATCCATAAAATTGTCACGATCTGTATCTTGAGCAACTTCTTCGATATCACGGCCTGTATGTTCAGCCATAATTTTATTCAGCTTATCACGAATCGTTAGAATTTCTTTAGTATGAATCTCAATATCAGTCGCCTGCCCCTGATAACCACCTAAAGGTTGGTGAATCATCATTCGCGAATGAGGAAGACAATGACGCTTACCTTGAGCACCACCCGTCAACAACAATGCGCCCATACTACACGCCTGACCAATACATAACGTAGAAACATCCGGCTTGATAAACTGCATTGTGTCATAGATAGACATACCCGCAGTAACTGAGCCACCAGGTGAATTGATGTAGAGGTGAATATCTTTGTCAGGATTCTCAGATTCCAAAAACAACAGCTGAGCAACAACAAGGTTAGCCATGTGATCTTCAACCTGACCAACCATAAAAATAACGCGCTCTTTTAGTAGACGCGAATAGATATCGAAAGATCGCTCTCCTCGTGCAGTTTGCTCTATAACCATTGGCACGAGACCACTATTAGTAATAATGCCTGAGCCTTGTCCCATATTGTCTTGGAAATTCATACGTATCTTTCTTCCTCTGCTTGGCCTGCTACAAGTATTGATGTGTCGACCTAGGTATCTTTTTTTGATATCTACGACAAGTCATATTGAATATGCAGTCTTTATTTTTCGTCGCTTTAAATTAAAAGCAGCCAGTATTTAACTGGCTGTTTAAAGTGTAGCTGAAAAAAATTAGAGATTCAGATTTTCATCCGAATATTTCTTTTTTTTAAGCTTCTTATTGCTGAGCTGCTGCTGGCTTAACCGCATCTTCGTAGGACATCTTAACTTTTTTGCCCTTCGCTTTTGACTTAACTAACTCAACTACTGCGTCTTCTACAATAACTGCTTCAACCTGCGCGCGGTTTTCCTTTTGGTTATAGAACTCTACAACCTCAGCTGGCGTTTCATAAGTACCGGCAATTTCCTGGATCTTGGCATCAACTGCTTCAGCATCTGGCGTAATTTCGTTTTCCTTAACCACTGCCGCAAACAACAAACCAGTTTTAACACGCTGAGTCGCTTGATCTTTAAATAGCTCAGAAGGCAACTGAGAAACATCTAACTGCTGACCACCACCAAACTGCTGCAAGGCCTCTTGCTTCATTCGGTTAATTTCTTCTTCAACCATAGACGCTGGAACGTCGATATCGTTTGCTTCAGACATGCCTTCAACAACTTGCTGCTTCAGCTTATTGCTTACTGCATTTTCAAGCTCACGTTCCATATTCTTAATTACTTCTGCTCTGAAGTCTTCTTCAGTTTTGCAGTCTACGCCGTATTTACCGAAGAACTCTTCATCCATTTCAGGAAGCACAGTATCTTCAACAACTTTAACGTCTACCTCAAACTTAACATCTTTACCTGCCAACTCTTCGTTCGCATAGTCTTCAGGGAAAGTCAGCTCTAAAGTCACTGACTCACCAGCTTTTGAACCGATCAGACCGTCTTCAAAGCCAGCAATCATTTGACCGGCACCCAAAGTGATCTTCTGGTCTTTACCTGTGCCGCCCTGGAACGCTTCACCATCCATATAACCAACGTAATCAAGCGTCAACAAGTCTTTCTTCTTAGACTTACGCTTTACTGACTTAAGTGTGCCATGCTGACGACGAAGCGTATCAATCATGTTCTTGATATCTTTTTCTTTAATTTCAGCAACTGGCGTTTCTAACTTAAGCCCAGACAAGTCAGCCAATTCGATTTCTGGATACACTTCAAAAATCGCAATAAACTCTAGATCCTTACCTTCTTCAACTGTCTTAGGCTCAAAACGAGGATAACCAACCGGGTTAACTTTCTCTTGAGTCAACGCTTGAACGTAAGAGTTACGCATTACTTCGCCAATCACTTCTTGACGTACGCCTTGTCCATAACGCTTTTTAACAACCTTAACTGGCACCTTTCCTGGTCTAAAACCGTTGATACGTGCTGTTTTAGCCGTCTTCTGAAGGCGCTCCTCGACTTCTCGCTCGATCTGATCAGCAGGTACACCAATCGTCATTCGGCGCTCTATGGAAGACGTGGATTCAACAGAAACTTGCATGGACATTCCTCAATTATATATAACGTGTTTGCTCGAAGACCTAACACCACTACCAATCTGCGTACGCGCGCTTAAAGCACCTATATACATGATTGAAAGACAGTCTAGTGATCGAATCGATCTAGACAGTGTATCAGCCATTAAAATTATTGGGGGCGAATATTAAGATCACTACCTGAATATATCAAGCACTTTAATCGGCTTAAGAGTGCTTAATCGATGAAAAACATCAAAAACGCAAAATAATTCACAGGAAAGCGTAATAAACTAGAAAAGATTTATATTCAGATTATTCGTTATATATAAATGTAACCAAGGAAGAGAACAAACAGCAGATATTTTATTGCGGTAAAATACTGCTTTTTTAGAAACACCAAGATTTGACTTGGTGCGAAAGGAGAGACTCGAACTCTCACGCCGCAAGACACTAGAACCTAAATCTAGCGCGTCTACCAATTCCGCCACTTTCGCATCGTCAATTTTTTCGTATTCTAACCAACTTGCAACCCGTTGTAAATCAACAATTTGCAAAAAGTTGGGGTGGACGAAGGGGTTCGAACCCTCGACCGCCGGAATCACAATCCGGAGCTCTACCAACTGAGCTACGCCCACCATTACCTGGCTTCTACCACTTAATAAATGGCGCGCCCGATAGGATTCGAACCTATGGCCTACGGCTTAGAAGGCCGTTGCTCTATCCAGCTGAGCTACGGGCGCTCGAATCCTTTTCTCTAAAAACCCTATTACACAAACAACATGAAACAAGATCTTTAAAATGGTCGGGGTAGAGAGATTCGAACTCCCGACATCCTGCTCCCAAAGCAGGCGCGCTACCAGACTGCGCTATACCCCGATCATACTTAAATCAGCTAACAACTCCTATTCACAAGCACTGCATGATGGAGTTAAT
>NZ_LWGJ01001881.1:0-464 GCF_001635845.1 Oleiphilus sp. HI0132
GATCGCTATTCAACATATTGAGACATTAAAGGAACATTGATCTTATAATGAATAAGGAACAACTGAATCTACTCGAAACACTGGAGAACAAAGGCGATTACGAACAACTAATTACGAATATTAGATTGATTCTACAAAGCGACCGTAAAAACTATGCGCACCCTTATATTAAGCGCTGGTGCGGCATTCGATGGAGAAATATATTTCTAACCGAAGCACTTCAAGACAATATTGCTTTAAAAAAAGCAGATAAAACCAAACTACTTGGCCGCAAAGACAAGCGACCAAACAAACAAAAACTTGCAGAACAGTTTTTGAGGGGCGATGAAATACGGGAATGGAAACTGGAAATCCCCGAATTTAAGAGCACAAATAGAGTTCGTAATACTACGCTAATATTCTCACCCGGTCTGTTGAATGGCATGTTGCCTGTTAGGGCTTTTCAAAACGCCTTCCCTAAAATC
>NZ_LWGJ01001882.1:0-1443 GCF_001635845.1 Oleiphilus sp. HI0132
TTTCACGTTGTTGTCATGGAAGGTCGTAATCGAGAGGTTCGTCGCTTATGGGAGTCTCAGGAAGTTCAGGTAAGCAGGCTTAAGCGTGTACGCTACGGCTGTATATTTATGCCAAGTCGTTTAAAGGTTGGCGCCTGGGAAGAGCTTAAGGTTAAGGATATTAACGAATTGCGAGATTTGGTTAACTTGCCTCCTATCAAGCATAGGCAGAAAACTAGTCAGGAAATCGCTAAAGAAAGCAGGGCACACACTAAAGCGGTTAAGAAAGGCGTTAAGCAAGCTCGACGTCCTAGTAAGCGGAGATAGTGATTTTAAAAATCTCCCTAATGTAAGAAAGTTGCTGTAAGCCCCAGATTTTGTTGATTATTTATACAAAAATCACGCTTTTAAGAAATACTGCATTTTCTTTACAATAAAGTGTTGACGACCATCAGTTAAGGCGATAATATTCGCGCCGTTGATGAAGTTCCCCGATAACTCAGTTGGTAGAGTAGCGGACTGTTAATCCGTTTGTCGCTGGTTCGAGCCCAGCTCGGGGAGCCAACTTCATAACCCTCAAGCACAAATACTTCCCTAAAATTTCCCCAAATTTAGATTCTACTAAACACTAAGATACGCGCCGGTGTTTTCGAATTGATGCTTTTTGTTGGTCTGTAAAATGAAGCTTCTGAGACTATTCAACTATTGCAACGGACTTGATTTGGGCCCATACCTTTAGTCCGGCAATTAAATTTAGTTGGTGAACGGATTTTCGAGTTACTCGGGCAATTAACTTGCTGCAACCAATATTTAAACTTACTAAAGCCATAGAAGAATCTTTTTCATCTATTTCGTCGATTACTGCCGGTAATAGATTAAGAATGCTACTGTTTTTCGATTGACTTAAAGTGATGCTGACATCCTTTGCTAATATACGCACTCTAAGTTCTGCGCCATGCCCTAGCCCCTTATTGTGAATCCATATGCGTTCGCCTTCAAAGTCTACGGCTGCGAGGTTCCATTGTTCATCTAGCTCGTTAACTCGCCCTTGGATGATAATACCTGTTTCATTTCCTAAATAGTCGGCTGTCTCTAGATTAGAAAGCACATCTGAAACCTTACCTTGAGTGCTAAGCTTTCCGTTTTCAAGTATTACTAAGTTGTCAGCAAGTTTAGCGACTTCGTTTACCGAGTGAGTGACGTATAAAATTGGTATACGAAATTCTGATCGAATCTTTTGAACGTAGGGAAGGATTTCGAGTTTTCTGGCTTTATCTAAAGAAGCTAATGGCTCATCCATTAATAAGAGTTCAGGCTGAACAAGTAAAGCTCTGGCAATCGCAACTCGCTGGCGTTCTCCTCCTGATAATTCATCGGGCTTCTTGTTTAGAAGAGCTTCGATTCCGAGAATTGAAAGAACATGCTCGATACTGATACGCTTTGCGCTGCTTTTGCTGGCGCGCT
>NZ_LWGJ01001883.1:0-713 GCF_001635845.1 Oleiphilus sp. HI0132
CTGGGAGCGTACAGCTCCGTTAAGGGCGAAATTGACGACGTTCAAGATATCAAAGGAGTATTGGTATTTTCAGGGAAGGCGCTTAGTCGAAACTACGTCGCTTTGACAGAGATGCTTAAGGAAACGCTCGACAACGTTCGTTTCGATGAGCATGAACGTCTTCGCGAACTGGTGGCTCAGATGCGAGCGCGTCGTGAGCAAGGTGTAACCAGTAGCGGTCATGCCTTGGCGATGGGAGTTGCCTCTAGCAGAATGAGCCCTGGCTCGTACCTCGCTTATCAGCTAGGGGGAATGCAAGGCATTAAAGCCTTGAAGGCTTTAGATGAATCGCTATCAACTGAAAGTGGCGATATCGATAGTAAAGCCTTATCCAGCTTGGCTGAAGGTTTGGAAAGTATTCATAAGGCAGTTTTAGCACAGCCTCGTCAGTTCTTACTGGTCTCGGAGTCGGAAGTCTCTGATGAAATTGCAGGCTTTATTCATCAGTCCTATAAAGACTTTGAACCTGCTGCGAATAGTCATTTTTCTTTAACAGAGAGACGTGAAACCGTAAAAGAAGCTTGGCTAACGTCCACGCAAGTCAACTTCTGTGCCAAGGCTTATCCTACTGTCGCTGTCGGTCATGATGATGCACCAGCCTTGTCTGTATTGGGAGGCTTTTAAGAAATGGCTATTTACATAGGACGATCAGAGAGCAAGGTGGTGCCTATGGC
>NZ_LWGJ01001884.1:0-1312 GCF_001635845.1 Oleiphilus sp. HI0132
CTATAACTTGCTGGAAAGATAAAAACTGCGACTGGCGAATCTCATTGATCATCTCTGCCTGCACGGAACCACCCACTGCTTTTCGCTTTCCCTCCTTATCGACCTTAATAATACTGATATTAACCAAGCCTAAAGAACGACTTCTAACTAGTTGATACTGCCTTGCAACCTCTTCATCGAGGAAGGTCGAGGCAAAGGCAATATAGTGTACTTCATAATCGCTGCCATCAGGCCCTGGAAATACCTCTTTCTTCTCTGCATTCGCTGCAACAGAAAGAAAAGTCGTGAGCAAAAAAATTAAACTTGTTAAGGTTCGTATCATCGCTGAATTCATACGCTTGAGCCTATTGGATCAGAAAAAGTGAATTATTTACTAATGCGGTATACCGCAAATTCGGCAAATAGATTTGGCCACATGCGCGCAAAACTACTCTGTTCAAACTCTGCATCCACCACTTCGCGGTTCAGGATCTTGATACCTTTTTGAACACAAAGCGCTTCAAAGTCCTTAAAGGTGCAGAGGTGGATGTTCGGTGTGTTATACCAGGTATGCGGCAAAGTTTTCGACATCGGCATTTTGCCATTCCACAAAAGGTAATGGCGGCAACGCCAATAGCCAAAATTTGGAAAGGTAACAATTCCCTGATTTCCGAGACGCATCATTTCATCAAGCATCACATCCGGACGCCGGACTGCCTGTAGAGCTTGCGTCATAATCACCGTATCAAACTGCTGATCGGCAAATTGAGACAGGCCTCTTTTGTCCAGATCATGCTCTATAACATTAACTCCCTTCTCAATGCATCGGGTTATCTGCTCTGACGCAATCTCTAGCCCATATCCAAGGACCTTCTTTTCCTGCTGTAAGTGCGCCAGTAAAGTGCCATCACCACAACCTAAATCGAGCACACGGCTGCTTTCTTTCACCCAGGGTTCTATCAGTCTCAGGTCGGCACGCATTATTTTATCTCCTCAGCAATACGCTTCATATAAGCTGAGAAGATAGCCATATAGCGCTCCGTTGGAATTAAAAACGCATCATGTCCATATTCTGAGTCTACCTCTGCATAACAGACACGTTTACCTGCTTTAGTCATAGCTTCAACCAAACGCTCTGAACGCTCGGGAGAAAAGCGCCAGTCTGTACTAAAGGAAACAACAAAATAGCCACACTGGGCTTTGCCTAGTGCTTTCTCAAGAGAACCTTCTGTTTTTTCAGCCGGGTCAAAGTAATCCAAAGCCCGTGTCATTAATAAATAAGTATTGGCATCAAAGGTTTTTGAGAAGCGCTCACCTTGATAGTTTAGGTAGC
>NZ_LWGJ01001885.1:0-837 GCF_001635845.1 Oleiphilus sp. HI0132
TAAAATCGGCGCGACGATCTTTTCACAATGTGGTACGTCTAGTACTTTCATGGTGTCATCACTTTTGAAGTGTGCGTTTCGATCAGCAAAAACATACATCAAACCACCTCTTGCACGTACTTCTTCAACGTTAGAATGCAGTTTTTCTAGAAGCTCATTGTTCGGTGCAACAACAATGACTGGCATGTCTGCATCGATAAGAGCCAATGGGCCATGCTTTAATTCGCCTGCGGCATAAGCTTCAGCGTGAATATACGAAATCTCTTTAAGCTTCAGTGCACCTTCCATCGCAACCGGGTATTGATCACCACGACCCAGGAATAAACTGTGGTGCTTGTCAGCAAAGTCTTCCGCCAATTCGGCTATTTGCTTATCCATATCCAAGCTTTGTTCGATGATTGAAGGAAGTGCCTGTAAGGCCTCAACGATCGAAGCTTCCGTTTCGGCTGGCATATTTTTGTTCTTTCCAATAGCGACGACAAGCTGCAGTAAGCCAACTAATTGAACGGTAAATGCCTTGGTGGATGCTACGCCGATCTCAGCGCCCGCATTCATCATATAGTTTAAGTCTGACTCACGAACTAGTGAAGAACCAGGCACGTTACAAATGGTCAAACTAGCTTTATATCCGATTTCTTTGGCCAGTCTTAGTGCTGCCAGAGTATCGGCTGTTTCACCTGACTGCGAGATTGTAACCAATAGTGCATTAGCCGGAACAACCGACTTTCTATATCTAAATTCAGATGCAATTTCGATATTACATGACACACCAGCAATTTCTTCAAACCAATAACGTGCGACCATGCCGGCGTGGTAGCTCGTACCACAGGCAATAAT
>NZ_LWGJ01001886.1:0-722 GCF_001635845.1 Oleiphilus sp. HI0132
GTACGAATGTTGAAGTAGATGAAGAGATTTAGTCACTTGATGATAGAGGCGATGCATAAATGTCAAAGAGACTAGTGTTGATATAAATATTCACTCAGGTTTAAAACAGTGGGTTGGGAAAATAAGGTTTTCCTTCCTATACTAATTAGTTCCGGCTTGCTCCATTAGTATGCTTTGAGTTTATCAAGCTTCGCTATTGCCGTTGTTCAAGTAATTTATAAAGCCTCAAATTAAGCAGGTAAGGTGTAGAATATGAATGGAAAATCCTTATCTTTCTTAGGTTTAACTGTTATAGCCATGCTGTCCTTTAATGCGCAAGCAAAAGTTTCTTCGGAGGCCGCAGCTGAATTAGGCGTATCTTTGACTCCTTTTGGCTCAGTTAAAGAAAGTAATCAATACAAAACAATTCCTGCTTGGGATGGTGGTATTACCGAGGTGCCAGATGGGTTTAAGGGCAACGGTTTTCCTCATGTCGACCCCTTCGCCGACGATGAAATTAAGTTCTCGATCGACCAGAGCAATTACAAAGACTACAAGAAAAAGCTGACTCCAGGTCAGTATAAAATGTTTGAGACTTACCCAGAGACTTTTAAAATAAACGTTTATCCTACTCATCGCTCACACTCCTTGCCAGAGTGGGTCAGCAAGAATACGCGTAAGAATGCCCTTACCTCAGAGCTTCTCGATAATGGCCAGGGCTTCGAAAATGCTTTTGGTGGCGT
>NZ_LWGJ01001887.1:0-829 GCF_001635845.1 Oleiphilus sp. HI0132
AGAGCTTTCTTATGATAAGCGCTGTATCTTGCTGCGACGATGGGATGAGATGGTATCGTTAACGCGTGCCCAGTTGTACCGGATGTTTCATAAGCAATTATCCGATCAAGAGGCAAATGATCAGGCACAAAATCAGTGATACTTACACTCAAATCTGAACGATCAATTGTTGGATAGTCTTCGAATCTTTGGACGCTTTTATCGTAATGTTTATAGAAAGGAACACTCTCAAGGCATTTTCCTAGAAAAGGATCGATCCATTTATTTTCGCCGGCGCAGGCTGAAGCATTAAGATTGGTTTCTTCACGGGTAAAATGACCTAATTCGTCTAGCTCATGTTGAGCCAGATGATGACCTGATTGATTCCTGAATATTGGCGCATGAGGCTGATCAACCAAGTGCTTAAGACGAGCACTTCCAGACTCGTCTAAATTTGGCATACGCTCATAATCATTCCAGGGCGCTGCTTGCATGATTATTCCCGTGTCATCTTGTCAGCCGCTTCTTTGGCTTTTTGTTTAGCTAAAGCAACTCGAAGATCGTGAGCTCTTTGCTCTGCTACTTTCGCGGCTTTGAGAACCTTCATTCTTTCCAGCGAGCTAACCGCTTGTAATCTATCTTCAGCTTGGTTGTTTGTCTCTCCTTTTGGTCGCAGGTTTATGGAAGACAGTACAACTCGAATAAACTCTTCTCTTCTATCAACATCATTGATGTATACCTTGTTGGTTCCAGCTTGGGCCAGTTCTTTAGCTGTGTTTTCAAAGGCATCCAACAGAAGAGCCAGTTCAAACCTAAAGCCCTTAAAGCTGTTATCCATTAAAAAATACGC
>NZ_LWGJ01001888.1:0-469 GCF_001635845.1 Oleiphilus sp. HI0132
AAGTAAACACTGGCGACCATATATCCATTGACCTGCACAGTGGTGCGAACGGTTTACAAAATGGCGGCAGTATTCGACTCGGGCTTTCCCAGGCTGAGCTTATTTTGAATAGTGGACTAGGCCTTAACACCGCCTCTACAGGGAACGACGTTAGCCTAAAATGGGGGCTCCCGCCTATTAGATCAGGTGATCAGCAAACGACAGATCAGTTTGCTTGGTCTTTGGTAACAGGCTTATCTGTCATTGATTTTGACAACAGCAATAACGATCAAACTAATTTAAAGCTAGGGGTCGCAGCCACGATTTCGGCCGATGCAGCAACATTCACACTCACACCATCTCTTATTTACAGCGATATTGCAGACAATAGTGATACATTCCTAGAATTAGGTTTGGGCGCTTATGCTGGTCTAATTGATACAGAAAGTGGCTTATTCTCGATTGGCGCTGAAGTTGTTATGTCAACGCA
>NZ_LWGJ01001889.1:0-670 GCF_001635845.1 Oleiphilus sp. HI0132
GCAGGCTCTTTACCTTCGAGTTCCTCTTCGGAAGCCAAAGCTTTATTCAATAAGGCATCTTTTGCACGACGACGTAACTCTTCAACAATATCTTCATCGAAGGCGTCAATCTCTAACATTTCCTCAATCGGTACATAGGCGACTTCTTCTAGTGAAGTAAAGCCCTCATTTACCAACTCAGTCGCCAAGTCTTCATCTACATCAAGCGTTTCGATAAACAAGTCAACATACTTGCCAACCTCTTCTTCCTGCTGCTTACCTGCATCTTCTTCAGACATAACGTTCAATTCCCAGCCGGTCAATTCACCAGCCAGACGAACATTTTGCCCTGCTCGACCGATTGCCATAGCCAAGTTATCTTCAGATACCGCAACGTTCATGGAATTTGTTTCTTCGTCTACTACGATAGAAGCAACCTCGGCAGGCGCCATGGCGTTAACCACTAGCTGAGCCGGGTTATCATCCCAGACGATGATATCGACACGCTCATTACCTAACTCACCTGAGACGGCCTGAACTCGTGCTCCACGCATACCAACACAAGCACCAACCGGATCAATTCGCTTATCATTAGTTTTTACAGCGATTTTAGCTCGAGAACCTGGATCACGCGCCGCGGCACGAATCTCGATAACTTCTTCTGAAATCTCAGGCACTTCAATTTTAAACA
>NZ_LWGJ01001890.1:0-737 GCF_001635845.1 Oleiphilus sp. HI0132
AACTCAATATGGCTACCAATTTGAAACAAGTTCACAGATATTTCATTTTTTAACAAATTTTGCTTTTTTTACTTTTACCCATTGCAAGCAAAGCGATCTGGACTATCTTTAGGGTGTACAAAGTCCTCTGGACTGCAGACCCTGTCTGGCGTGTACCTAAGACAACAATCTCAATTAAGGTAAAATTCATGAAAAAACCTGAACTTGCTGCTGCCATTGCTGAAAAAGCGGACCTAACCAAAGAAAAAGCCGGTGAAGTCCTGAATATTCTGACCGATGAAATCACCAATGCAATGAACAAAAATGATACCGTAAGCCTGATNGGTTTCGGCACATTTTCAGTCAGAGAGCGAAGTGCTCGTACTGGTAAAAACCCTCAAACTGGTGCAACAATCCAGATTGCTGCAAGCAAGTCTGTTGGCTTCAAGCCTGGCAAGTCACTGAAAGATGCAGTGAACGGCTAGCTGGCCTGAGCCAAATTCAAAAAAGAGGCTTTCAAGGCCTCTTTTTTATTTCTACTAAAGTTTTATCGAAACCTGTAGCTTCGCTAATAAATCCTGACTAATCCCCTGTACCTTCAATAAAGCATCCATAGATTCATAGGGCCGGCCATCAATAATCTTTTGCGCCAGAACCTTACCCACACCCGGTAATGTTTGCAAAACGACAATGTCATCCTGATTAATATCAATCAGCTGCTTACTAAGGCTAACTTCACATTCCGTTTCTGCTTTATC
>NZ_LWGJ01001891.1:0-13716 GCF_001635845.1 Oleiphilus sp. HI0132
GAAGGCATGGTGCTACAAGCAGATAGCAAGATTGATGCGATAGTTATGGATATAACGCTTATTGATTTGATGGGGTTAATTCCGACTTCCTTTTAAATATTCGTGATAACAATATTCAATGTCACATTATGGTTTTACCAACTAACGAAACATTTCCCTCTCTGCTCTATCGAAAAATTACCCTAGGGGCATACTACTTCGTAGTGAGTACTACTCGGAAAAAGACTGCATCGAGCACTGCCTATTATCTTGGCGCTTTCTGAGGGTGATCGAAATATTCTATAGAGCAAAAGTTACAAAAAAATTTCCGTTGCTGTAAGTAACTTGCAATACTATATAACTGTATATTCAGTAGAAAAAAACTCTTAGGATAAACAAAGTACCTTTGCTGAACGTTTTTAGAGGGCTAAATTTATTGGAGAACTGTTATGTTAAAACTAGCAATTTTTCAGAAAGCGCCTTTACTGCTTAACCGACTATAAACAATTGATAAAGCAATCCGTTCCGTTGAAGACGCTGCTACGTAAGGAGCGAGGCTTGTCATACTTTCCGAAGCGATTATTCCAGGTTTACTATTCAATTTATGAAGGAATCTTAAAAAATATGGCAGACTTGCTATTGGCATCTGGCTCCAGTCGCCGGAGAGAACTATTAGAACAAATCGGTGTTCCTTATCATAGTGCATCAATGGATATCGATGAGTCAGTACTTGAAGGGGAATTGCCCGACGCTTATGTAAGGCGCTTGGCTAAAGAAAAAGCCTTAGCAGGTCTCAGCTTTAATCCTGAAAAGACAGTTTTAGCTGCAGATACGACCGTTACGATAAACGGCACGATTCTAGGCAAGCCAGATAATGAACGCGTAGCATTTGAAATGCTAAAGCGTTTATCAGGAACAAATCATCTAGTGCTAACGGGTATCGCTGTGGCGAAGTTATCTGAGGGGAAAGCGGTAATTGAAGCTGATGTTGTGACAACAGAAGTGTCGTTTATGAAGCTGAGTGATCAGCAAATTAGGCAATATATCGCAACGGGTGAACCAATGGATAAGGCAGGTGCATATGGCATACAGGGTAAAGCGGCATTGTTTGTTGAGGGGATCGTCGGAAGCTACAGCAATGTAGTAGGCTTGCCTCTGGCTGAAACCGGAAAGATCTTACAGGCCTTCGACGTGCCTATTTGGCAGGAATAAGGCAAAGGCTTTCTATGCTAGGCATAGAAAAGTACTGGGCTTAAGTAGTTTGCAATTGATGCCAGCAATATACCTAATCCCGCGCCACACAATACATCTGTCGGATAGTGAAGGCCGAGTACCATTCTCGAGAGGGCAATTAGAATAGAGAAGGGTACCAATAATACAGCGAACTCTGGCAGGTGCCATAGCACAACAGTCGAGAAGCAGGCCGCGTGCATTGTGTGTCCAGAAGGAAAGCTGTATTGATCTAAAGGTGCGCAGCCTTTATAGACATCTTTTGAGCGGATAAATGGTCGTTCTCTTACTAGTTTCTTTTTAAGTTGCTTATAGATCAGTAGGCAAGCACCGCCCGCCGTTATCATCAACCCTGATAAAAGTAGACCTTCTTCACCATATAAGATTGGCAGGACAAGCGCGAGACTATACCAGAAAACACCATCCCCTAAGCGGCTGATTATTGCAAAGAAGGTGTTAACCGTTTTAGTGCGACAAAAATGATTAAGGTACAGGCAAGCTGCAATATCCCAGCTATTGAGCTTATTAAATGCTGTTGATGTTTTGAGAGGATTCATGTGTCTCATCTCCTAGCCTTAAGGGTGGCTTTTCGAGTAACTTTTTGACGAACTGATTGACGATATTGTTCCAGGTAATTGTTTGTGCCAATTGATAGGCATTTTCACGAATTTTTTCCAGCTCACATGAGTTTGCGATTGCTTCCAGAGTCAATTGAATGAATGCTTCGTCATTGTCTAAATCTGCGATATATGCCGAATTGCCATGGCTTAAGTGTTCCTTCGCAGCGGCGTCATTAAATGCAACGATACCCAGCCTGCTTGCCATTGCTTCAGTCACAACATTACCAAAGGTGTCGGTTTTGCTTGGAAATAGAAAAAGGTCTGCTGAGGCATAATACTTGGCTAGCTCTTCACCCGTTTTCATTCCAACGAAACGGATGCCAGGGTGTTCACTTTCCAAGGTTTTTCTTAAGGGGCCATCACCAACGACGACGAAAACACAGTCCGGATGAGTGGCGGTGACGTTCTCATAGGCCTTGATAGCCAAGGCAATATTTTTTTCTCCTGCAACTCGGCCGACATAGAGGCAAACGACTTGCCCATCTGTCACATGCCATCTTTCACGAAGGCGAGAACAGCGTTTACTTGGTGTAAACCGCGAAGAATCGATTCCGCGACTGAGCACACTGACATTTTCAAACCCTTTTCGACTTAGCCATTCCTGCTGTTTTTTCGTAGGCACGATCGTTCCACGTGTCTGGTTGTGAAAATACCTCAGGAAGCCAAATATTAAAGGTTCGAGAAACCCTAGGCCGTAGTACTTACTGTAGGACTGGAAATTAGTATGGAAGCCGCTAAGTATAGGAATATTCAGTTTCTTAGCTGCACGAACAGCTGAAAGACCAAGGGGGCCTTCGGTCGCGACATAAATAGCAGAAGGTGGAGATTTCTTCCATAGACTTACTAGCTTCCTTTTACAAGGTAGGCCAAACTTGAGCTCCTTGTATCTCGGTATAGGAAGTCCGGCAACTGTATAGGTCTCGCATTGATCACTTTCCACTGAGGCATCATCAGGATTCTGCTTGGGTCTGATGATTTGAGTGTAGATACCCTTATTTTGAAGTCCTTCAACCCAGTACTTCAAGGTATTGGCAACGCCATTTACTTCAGGGTAGTAGGTTTCAGTAACAATGCTCACCTTGATTTTTGTCATATCAATACATACTTGGATTTGTACAATTTATGTACAAACTATTCATGTTTGAAGTGACAGTTTGGTGACAAAAGGATGATGGTTTGATGACTTAGGGGCTTTGCCAGAACAGTAGAGTTCTGGGTGTCGCCACAAAAGTACTTATTGAAACTATCTTAAGGGCGAATAAAGTGTGCCCGGTTATGCTTATTCCATCGGGCTTGCTAAGGAATCAAGTAATTCGTTGATCTCTCGTTTAAGTGAGTCATCTTCAATTTTATTGGCGCTAACTTTAGCGTTTTGCAGGTTTTTGATTGCTTCCTCAGTCTGGCCGAGCTCGACCTGCAAGGTCGCCATTGAGTATGCCACTGAAGACATATGGTCTTTTGAATTAATATCGACAGACTTCTTTAGGGCCTTTTCATAAATGGCTATCGCATCGCTTAAGTCTTCTGAAAAGTCAGCTAATGTTTCCCATTGAACAGGGTGATCCTTATCTGTATCTTCATTATCTAGACAGATCGCCTTGAGTTCAGAGTAGAGCGAATCAAAGGTTTCTTGGTCATCTTTTTTCGCTGCTGCCATTAGCTTTTCTGCAAGCCCGTGGACGGCTTTATATATCTTGGTGTTCATCATTTCTTTTTACCTTTGAGTCACGCTGCCTTAGGGTTTACTGTCTAATATTCCTGTTGAATCGAATTGCCATCAGGTGAAACGGCTTTAGCAGTGATTTCCACGTAGATAGTCATAATGTTATTCGCAACCAGTTCATCGATATGGCTCATCAAAGAGGGCAGCTGAATTTCCACAGCCGCTTCTTCTGATTGACCAAACTTACAATCAAAACCCCAATATTTAGTGCCAGAAGGTAGAGGCTTCTTACGTTCCTTTTTGAGAAACTTTCTGATGTCATGTTTTACTGAGTCGACAACGCGAGGCACTTTGATTTTTGGGTGAGCTAATTGATAAGTTTTTTTCATCGGAAGTCCTGCTTGGGTGAGCGCCGTTTGCGCTAGAGAGTTTAAACTGTGGGCAGTGTAATGTTTATGCCGACATTCTACCATGACTTTGACATTTAGCTTGGATTCCTGGGTGTGTGGCCTCCAGCTTAGGGCATACTCATCTTGTTGGGTGGGTAGAGCTTTTTTGAATGGCCATACTTGCAACTTTATTGATATATCGTCATTGATTGGCGATCTAGGTAGTTTATACTAGGCAGAATTTTATGAATTGAGTGCAGTCTGCTGAAAAATATCGCTGCGATAAGCAATTCACACCGAGCAAAATTGATTCCGGAAGCTTATTTCAAGGCTTCCATTTACAGACTTAGGAATAGTAATGGCCGCATTTGGAACCGTTTTCATGCCTAAAATGGCACTGGCAAGCTACGAAAACAATTCTTGGACCTCTTCAAGTATCATTTCATCCGATAAACTGGAATTACACCCGGGTGCCCATGTCTTGCATTATTCCAGTACATGCTTTGAAGGCTTGAAAGCATTTAAGCATAAAGATGGCAGCATTAATATTTTTCGTATGGATGCCAATGTTCAGCGTATGGCCCAGAGTACAGATTTATTATTCCTACCCGAAATTAACAAAGAACAATTAGGCGATATGATTAAAGAAATCGTCGGACTTTATGTAGAAGACGTACCTGAAGCGCCAGGTTCTATGTATATTCGTCCGACTCATATCGGCACGGAACCAAGCATTGGAAAAGCCGCGGTCTCTTCTGCGACGTCGCTTCTATATGTTTTGTTATCACCCGTAGGTGATTACTTTTCTGGTGGCGTTAAGCCCTTAAGGCTATTGCTAGAAGAAGACGGTATGCGTTGTGCTCCTCATATGGGAATGATTAAGAGTGGTGGTAACTATGCCAGTGCATTAGGCCCAATTGCTCGTGCACGCAACACTAACAATGCTGATCAAGTGCTTTTCTGCCCGAATGGTGATGTACAGGAAACCGGTGCAGCAAACTTCATTCTGATTGATGGAAACGAGATCATAACTAAGGCCTTGGATAGTTCTTTCTTACACGGCATTACTCGTGACTCAATATTAACGATTGCCCGCGATATGGGAATGACCGTGAGCGAACGTGATTTCACGGTAAGTGAATTGATTGAACGCGCACAAAAGCCAGGTACCGAAGCCGCGCTTTCTGGTACTGCCGCAGTATTAACGCCTGTTGGCACCTTAATTCATAATGATGAAGAAATTACAGTAGGTTCTGGTGAGGCAGGTGAAACCACCTTAAAACTTCGCCAGGCACTAAATGATATTCAATGGGGTAAGGCAGAAGATAAGTTTGGCTGGTTGCAGAAAGTCTAAGCCTTGATCATTGCGATGTAATATCGCATTGCGAAAAAGACGCGTATTGAACTGTTTCCTGTGTAGGGGATAAGTTGGTACGCGTTTTTTATATCATCCCACAGATGGGATAAACCTTTTCTCCCCATTTGGCCTCTTTTTAGCACTTCTAACTTGACTTGTGACCAGTGGTCACGGTTAAATAACTACCAGTTACTTATCTTATTTAGGCAAGGCCTTTCCTAATAAGCTGTGTTAGAACATCAAAGCGACTAGCGGTTTATCTCAACGCTAGGTTTTGACACAGCTCCTTTTTCCTCTTACTTTCGTTTCTTACCGTACGCTCTATCTTTTCGACGTTTCTTCTGAGCGGTGCGGGAATTCTTTTTCGATGTTTTAACTTCTTTTGTTAAATCAGGTTCATAGCCGGGTAACCACTGTTGCGGCAAACGTTCATCAAGCACGGCTTCAATTTCTTCTAGTAAATACTCTTCACCTAAGCTTAACAACGATATTGCCAGGCCTTCTTGGCCAGCTCTGCCGGTGCGCCCTATGCGATGAATATAATCCTCCGCAACGTAAGGTAGTTCGTAATTGATGACATACTTGAGCTGGTCAATATCCAGCCCTCGAGCAGCGACATCCGTTGCAACTAAGGCGCGTAGTTTGTTTTGCTTGAAGTCTTCCAGTGCACGCTCACGAGCGCCTTGAGACTTGTCACCATGAATAGCTGCCGTCTTGAGCCCATCCTTGATCATTTCTTTGGAGAGCTCGTCAGCGGCTTGCTTGGTGCGTGTAAAGATGAGTACCTGCTGCCAATTTTTAGAGCCAATTAAGTAAGACGTTAATTCGCGCTTGCGATCCTTGTCGACGGTGTAGACCATTTGTTCAACTTTCTTAGCGGCGGTATTGCGAGCATCGACTTCAATGAGCTTGGGGTCTTTTAATAATTTTTTGCTCAGATCGAAAATAGCCTGATCGAAGGTTGCAGAGAATAGCAGGGTTTGCCGCTGTTTAGGCATGCCCCTCAAAATACGATTTATATCATTAATGAAACCCATGTCTAGCATACGGTCTGCTTCATCAAATACTAGGAACTCAATGTGATTTAAGTCGATACACTCCTTCATGAGCAAGTCGAGTAAACGTCCAGGTGTAGCCACCACAATACTCACCCCCTTTTTGATAGCTTGTATTTGTGGGTTCAAGCTAACGCCGCCATAGGCGATAGCTGACTGAATATTTGTGTTGTGGCTGTAAGTATTTATGCTATTGAATACTTGTAGTGCTAATTCTCGTGTAGGTGTTAATACTAAGGCTTTGGGTGACTGGCAGGAGCTTTCTTCAATGTTGTCATTAATTGGCTTAAGGGTGTTTTGAGCATCAATAAGTTTTTGAATAATGGGAAGGGCAAAGGCTGCGGTTTTGCCCGTACCGGTTTGTGCCCCAGCCATCACATCGTGGCCGGCGAGAACTTCAGGAATAGCTGCTTGTTGGATAGGCGTTGCGTCAAGGTAGCCGAGCTCAAGCAGATGAGTCAATAATTGAGGGGAAAGACCTAGGGTTTGAAAGCTCATGGATATCTCGATTATTGATAGTGGGAAAATGGCGTGCAGTGTAGCGGCTTTATCTTGAACTTGATATATGACACCGCTAGGCTGTTTAATTCCGGGCTTTACTTGATCTGTCATGAAATCTATACGCCAACAGCTATTGATCATTTCATTAGCGTGCAGATTTACCTACAATGCAGCCATTCCTAATATTGAGATTTAGTTATGAAAGTATGTGGTGTTGAATTAAAGGGTAGTGATGCGATTATTTGTCTCTTGTCCATGGATGATGAGATATTCGATATCCCTGACTGTCGCGTAAGAAAAGTGACGCTAGAGAAGAGCCATAGTCTAAAGTACTTTCAGGCTACGTTTGCCAAACTGATGACAGACTATCAAATAGATACCGTAATTATTCGAGAGAGACCGACAAAAGGTAAGTTTGCCGGTGGTGCGATTGGTTTCAAAATGGAGGCTGCAATTGAACTGATTGATGGAGTCGATGTTCGCTTGATAACCCCAGTTGATATCAAAGCAGCTGTTAAGAAAAACCCTATCCCGGTACCTTTTGAAGAAACAGGCCTGAAAGTGATGCAAGAAGCCGCATTTACTACAGCTTATGCCTACCTTATGCGTAGACATTATGGTGTGGATGCAGAACAGGAGTAACGGCCAGGCTTACTTCGACAGTCTTGTATGTTTTATAGTCAATTTGTCTCGACTTTCTAGCCCCAAGTCTTTATAGTTCGCGCCCCTTTGTGCTTAAGCTTCTGTCACTCTTTGCTAAAACCGATTGAAAGACATTCAAGCTGAGCCTCTCACCTTCAAATACCTAGGACGCTCTCTTGATTTCTACCGCTAATATCACCATGCAGTTTGGTGCTGAACCTTTGTTCGAGAACATTTCAGCTAAATTTGGTAACGGTAATCGCTATGGTTTAATCGGGGCTAATGGTTGCGGTAAATCAACCTTTATGAAAATCCTGAGTGGTGAGTTAACACCAACGTCCGGTAACGTTTCTATAACACCAGGTGAAAAGGTCGGTGTACTAAGCCAGGATCAGTTTGCCTTCGAAGAGTACAGCGTTGTCGATGCAGTGATCATGGGTGATGTTGAGCTGTGGAAAGTGAAACAAGAGCGTGATCGTATCTACAGCCTACCTGAAATGTCTGAAGAAGATGGCATGAAGGTCGCTGAATTGGAAACGCAATTTGCGGAGATGGACGGCTACAGTGCGGAGAGTCGAGCCGGGGAAATATTACTATCAGCGGGTATTGCTGAAGAATTCCACTTTGGTTTGATGGCACAAGTTGCACCAGGTTGGAAGTTAAGAGTGTTATTAGCTCAGGCTTTGTTCGCGAACCCTGATATTTTGCTTTTGGACGAACCGACCAACAACCTGGACATTCATACCATTGAGTGGCTCGGTACGGTTTTGAATGAGCGAAAATGTACGATGATTATCATCTCGCACGATCGCCATTTCTTGAATTCTGTGTGCACGCATATGGCGGATATCGATTATGGCGAGTTACGTATTTACCCGGGCAACTATGAAGCCTTTACGGCAGCCTCAACACTAATACGTGAGCAACTATTTGCCGAGAATGCTAAAAAGAGTGCCGAAATTGATGAGCTTCAAGCCTTTGTTAACCGCTTTTCAGCCAATGCGTCGAAAGCTAAACAAGCCAGCTCTCGTGCTAAAAAGCTAGATAAGATAACGCTAGATGAAGTCAAATCGTCTAGCCGTTTAACACCTTCCATTAGTTTCAAGCAAGATAAGAAATTGCATCGCCAAGCCTTGGTGCTGGAAGACTTAGGTCATGGCTTTGACGGTGAGACACTCTTCTCGGGTGGTGACCTGATTCTAGAAGCGGGCGCAAAGCTTGCGGTGATTGGTGAGAACGGGGTGGGGAAGTCAACTTTCTTACGTTGTTTGATGAATGAGATTCAAGCCAATACGGGTGAAGTAAAGTGGGCTGAAAATGCCGTATTAGGCTACTGCCCGCAGGACAGCACGAAAGATTTCGACAGTGACCTAAACCTCTTTGACTGGATGTCTCAGTGGCGTACTGCAAAGCATAACGATTTAATGGTTCGCGGTATGTTAGGTCGAATGCTCTTTACCGAAGATGACGTTAACAAGAAAGCCAAAGTCTGCTCAGGTGGTGAGAAAAACCGCTTGTTGTTTGGCAAGTTAATGATGCAGGACCTAAATATTCTGATTATGGATGAGCCGACCAACCACATGGATATGGAAGCCATTGAAGCTCTGAACGAAGCGCTTAAAAACTTTGATGGCACTTTGATTTTTGTTAGCCACGACCGAGAGTTTGTCTCATCACTGGCAACACGCGTCATCGAAATTAAAGACCAGGGCTTGATAGATTTTCAAGGCACTTACGAAGAGTATATGGCTAACCAGGAAGCAGCTGAGCAAGTTAAGGTCGCTTAGTTCAAGTTGACTTTATCTCAATCAATGGCTGTGCGATGGAGTATATATTGGCCGGGGTCCAGCCGGCACTCCATAAGCTCAGCATGTCGGTAGCGTAAGTCAGTGCTCAAGAGGTTAACGAGCGCTTTTTTTAGTTCCGCTGTCATATTTGCCCCGCAGGTGACGGACTTGATCACCGTATTGGGGATTTTATGAAGGTGAATACTGAGTTCATCGACGTTTATGAGCTTGTCACTCACTGATGCCGGCCGTAATAAGCGCCACTCTTGCTCATGAGAAAAGTGTTCACTACGGTGAAATAGTGAAATGAAAGGATGTGAGTCTTTCAGCTTTAACGGACGCTCTGCACTATACTTCACTGGCTGAAACATTTGAGGGGCATCTCGGTATTGAGGGGCGGTAAAAAACTCATGAGTTTGGTCTAGTTCGATGACCATACCTCGGTGATTAGCCGCTTGATACTGCCAGAGTAGCGAGTTATCTGCTCTTTCAGATAAGCATAGCAGTGTTAGATTTTTCTGTTGTTTAGCCGACACTGTACTCACTTGCGGTACAGAACGTTGTCTTATTTGTGCTTCAATACTGGCTCGTTTGCTTTGGGATTGTTCTTCAAAATACTCAAAGCTCATCAGGCTTGATAAAGACTCTGGTAGCGCCGCGAATTGAGCTTTCAATTCAACTCTGAACTCTTCATCTGAAACAGCGATTGACCCATCAGGCTGATGATTAAGGGCTTCATTGCTAACGAATGGGTCCATCAATGATGAGGCTTCTAAGAAAGGTAGCTTCCCTTCTCGCAACCACGTTAAGCCTTTCTCGCTGCAGTATAAAAACAGGCTCACTTTCTACCTTTATAAGCGTATTATATTTAATGAAAAACCAAAGGGTCAGTTTAAAGTTTCAAGCACTAAAGCAAAGCAGAATAGCATAATCGTCGGGATGAAAATAACTGTAAGTTGTTTCCATCGTGGCCATTTATCAGCCTTTATAAACGCCACCAGGCATGAAATTAAAAATACGATCAGCACTAAAATTCTAAACATAAAGATCCTATGGCAGTTGTATGTAAGCTGCTTTTATGGTCAGGAAGTTGTTAGAAACTATAGCTTAGTTTTCGATTCCTACGATTAACCAAGGCGCATTGTTATCGCGGGTGTCTCTGGTTAAGTGCCAAAGATCTGTAATATCCTCTTCAACTCCTTCGGTTTCATCACTATAGCGCCCACTAAACTGAATGCTTAGCTCTGCCAAGCCTGCTGATTGGTCAGCTCTGACGATCTGGGCATCAATAAACAGCACATTCGTGTGCTGTTCACCTTCAAGCGCTGCACGTTCTTCTTTTAAATGGGAAAACAACTCTGAGCTAACGTACTCCTCAATTTTACCTAGATCATTCTCATTCCAGGCTAGCTGGATGGTACGGTAATGCTCACGAGCGCCGGTCAAAAAATTGTTGATATCAAAGTCTGCAGGCAGGTTATAAGGTACATCATTATACGAACCAAACCCTGAAGTTTGCTCTTCATTAAAGGTAGCATCGTTGTTCTGGTTAGCTGTTGGCTGATTGCCGGAAGATGACTGAGGAAACTGACCCGCCAAGAACTTGCTTGGTTGGGCGTCTGTTTGGCTCTCTTGTCTGAATTGATTTGTAGAATAAGCTGGTTGAGGCTCCATGGAGGCTGCTTTAGCTTGCATCATACCTTTAAATAAGCGAATCAGAATAAAGGCCACCAAAGCGAGCAGAATTATATCCATGATTTGAATGCCTTCAAATGCTCCACCCATTAAAGCTGCAATTAAGCCACCAGCGAGAAGGCCACCCATTAAACCTTTCGCCATACCGCCCTTGGCCGGCGCTTTCTGTTTTGCAGCTCCTGAATTATTTGGCGCAGCTTTTTTAGCAGGAGAAGGCTTGGTTTGAAATAGCTTTCCAAACGACTTTCCGCCGCCGAACTTTTTGGCATCGACGTGCGTGGCGTTTAAAGCTAGTGCAAACAGCACAGGTAGCATGAGCCAGAATTTTTTCATGTGTGATAATACTCTTTTAGGATGGTGATACGTTTCAGGCTAAGTATCCTAATGTCATTACCAGTAATGTCAATGAGAAGAGAAATAAAGGGGGAGAGGCACTTTACTCAGACGCCAATTCCCACTCGGATGACCATTGCCGTTTTTTTGACCAATTATTAGTGCCTTGCTTTATTCAAATTCTAGAAGTGTGCCGCAAGGTGTTGATGGTAAGAAGTATCTGTTTTTACGGTACGACCTTTGATTAATATTTAGTGTTGGTTCAAGAGTCTGACTTTTAGGCCTTGAGCAGTCCTGCATCCAGTTGTTGAGGAATTATCTATGATCAATGTTAGAAATTATGATGAGAAACGTGACCATATCCGTATGAAGCTAGACACGCCTATCCAGGTAAAACTGGATACTGGAAACTATATTGAGGGCACTTGCCTCGATCTTAGTGTAAATGGCATGCAAGTTGAACTTGATAGGGCGATTAACGCAGGTGAATGTATTGAGGCCTGTATCCGCTCAGAGATGGGAATAGTGCCCGACTTGGTTAGCAAGGCGACGGTTGTACGAACAACCCAGATCGAATCGGGTCGATATCTACACGGCGTACAAATACAAAGCATGCAGTAGTCAAAAAGCGACGGAGGGATCTAATTTTAACCAATGTAAGCGGTTTGGTTTATAGTCCCTCTGAAATTTATGAGATCTACTTGTCTCGACTTAGGTGAGTAGTAAACCTAATCTCTGCTGTGTCTTTGCGTTTCCTATATAGACCTAGTTAATCGATTCGTATACATAGAACGATTAAAAAAATATGATACAGCAGTGACTATCAGTTTCCTTTTTATTGAGCAATTGAATAAGCTTGCTCAGACCTTAAAGCGGTTAACTAAGTCGGACAAATCCTGATTTAGTTGGTTTGCTTGTTGGCAGCTTGCAGAAGTTTGTTCCATGCCCTCGCTGGTCGTGGTGGCGACTTCAACAACCGTTTGAACATTCTTCTCCATTTCTTCACACACGCATGACTGTTCTTCTGAAGCGCTTGCTACTAGTTGGTTAATCTCATTTATAACTGAAATCGAAGAAGCAATTTGGTTAAGTGATCGTTGTACTTGTTCACTTTGACGAACGGTACTTTGACTTTGTTCATTACTTCGTGTCATGACTTCGACGGCTCTCTGTGATCCACTTTTGAGTCGATCAATCATTTCTTGTATTTCTTCTGTGCTTTGTTGAGTGCGTCCTGCCAAGCCTCTAACTTCATCAGCAACAACAGCAAATCCTCTACCGTGCTCACCTGCTCGCGCAGCTTCGATTGCGGCATTGAGAGCAAGGAGGTTTGTTTGTTCCGCGATTCCAACGATCACGTTGAGGACGTTTACAATTTGATTGACCTCATCTTCAAGTGTTGAGATGACGCCTGTGGCATCCTCAATTTCAGCTGATAAACTGCCGATAGTCGAGATTGCTTCGGTGACAATTTGTTCGGCTTCTTCACTGACAATTTTCGCTTCGGTCGCACTTCTCGCCGCATTTTCGGTATTTTGAGCAATTTCTCGACCACTTGAGGACATCTGATTGATGGCTGTAGCGATTAGGTCTGTTTGACGTCTTTGTTCGTCTACACTCTCATTTGTTCGTTGAGCAACGTTGTCCATTTCCGTGATCTCTGCCGACATTGTTACAGAACGACTAGATACCTGGCTAATAATGTTATGGATGTTATCAAGGAAGCTGTCAAAGTGATTTCCTAGGGTGCCGAGTTCATCCTTTGACTCCATGTTGAGACGCAGTGTGAGGTCTCCTTCTCCTTGTGCTATGTCTTCAATTCGCGTGCTAATTTCGTTTAAGGGGCTGAGGATTGAGCGCAGTAGAAGTAAAGAGAAGATAATCACAACCACGACGCCGCCAATTGCAGTCATCGTCATAACGCTTAGTGTCGCCTGTTGAATTTGATTAATGACATCGACTTCATTTTCAACTACTCGATCTCCGCTTTCTTCAAATTTACCCAACTGCACCAGGAGTTGGTCAGCAATTGTGATGTATTTGATATGAGTTGTTTGATATGCGTGAGTTGCTGCAAACAGCTTTTTTGTTAGTTCTTCATGTTTGTCTAAGTGTTTTGTGTAGGCCTCTTCATAACTAAGGTTTTGCCATTTGCTTCCTGCATTTAATTTGAATGCACCAGTACTGAACATTTCCTTTGCTGCTTCTTTTTGGAATGCGAGCGCTTCGTTCAGATTGTATTGTGCGGCACTATGCTCTTCGCTCTTTGCGATAAAACGAGCCATATGGTAGAGACCAGAGAGTAAGCCGATACTAGACTCCATTGCGCCATCGGCAGCCAACCACATATTATTTAGGCCAGTATCCCATGTGACTAATTGAGAGGGGGACTTTTCTAGTTGTTCGACCGTTGAATCTCCGATTGCTTCTATTTCGCTACTTAGTTTGACAAATTTTTCTGCATT
>NZ_LWGJ01001892.1:0-856 GCF_001635845.1 Oleiphilus sp. HI0132
GAAAATCTAATTTCAGATGAAGCAGAGCGCAAGCGCTTAGCCGGGAAGTGGTTTAACAAGTTTTCTAAAAAGAAGCCAGAGCCTGTCAAAGGGCTTTACTTCTGGGGCGGGGTGGGTCGTGGTAAAACTTATCTAATGGATAACTTCTATGAAAGCCTGCCTTTTGAGCAAAAAATGCGCATTCACTTCCATCGCTTTATGCAAAGGGTTCACCAGGAGCTGACTACGCTTGAAGGCGAAAAGAACCCATTGCATATCGTTGCGAAGAAGTTGAGTGATGAGGCCCGTATAATTTGCTTCGACGAGTTTTTTGTTTCCGATATCGGTGATGCAATGATTCTTGGCGGTTTAATGCAAGAGCTTTTTGCGAACGGTGTTTCCCTTGTATGTACTTCAAACATTGTTCCAGATGGTTTATACAAGGATGGCCTACAGCGTGATCGCTTTCTGCCTGCTATCGATCTTGTTAACAAGTACACCGAGGTTGTGAATGTTGATGGCGGTAACGATTACCGCTTACGTACACTTGAGCAGGCTGAGCTTTATCATTTTCCTTTAGACGCACAAGCCGATATCAATTTGGATAAATACTTTAAACAGCTCGCTGTTGAAGCAGGTTCACACGAGCTAGAGCTTGAGATTAATGGTCGCCCTCTTAAAGCGCTACGGCACGCTGACGATGTTGTTTGGTTTACATTTTCCGAGCTTTGCGATGGACCTAGAAGCCAGAATGACTACATTGAGATCGCAAGAGAATTTCACGCAGTGATCGTGAGTAACGTCCCTCAGATGAGTATCGATACAGATGATCAGGCGAGGCGCTTTATCAATATGGTTGATGAATTTTATGACCGCA
>NZ_LWGJ01001893.1:0-1049 GCF_001635845.1 Oleiphilus sp. HI0132
GCAGATATAGGTCCAGGTCTTGCCAAGGCAACCATCGCTGGTCGCGTAAATGATGTATTGGTCGATGCTTGTGAGTTGATTCAAGAAGATTCCACACTAAGTATTATCACTGCAAAAGATGAAGATGGCCTTGAAATATTGCGTCACTCATGCGCTCACCTTGTTGGTCACGCAATTAAGCAGCTTTGGCCTGATGTCAAAATGGCGATTGGCCCAACGATTGAAAATGGCTTCTACTATGATGTTGATTTAGAGCATCGTCTCACTGAAGAAGATATGGCAGCCCTCGAGAAGCGTATGCTTGAGCTTGCTAAGAAGAGCTATGACGTTGTTAAGAAGACCGTAAGCTGGCAAGAAGCACGAGATGCTTTCGAAGCGCGTGGTGAAACTTATAAAATGGAAATTCTTGACGAAAATATCGCCAAGACCGATACGCCAGCTTTGTATCACCATGAAGAATATATAGATATGTGCCGCGGCCCTCACGTGCCGAACATGAAATTCTGCCATCATTTTAAACTAATGCGTATTTCTGGCGCGTACTGGCGTGGCGATTCTGACAACAAAATGTTGCAGCGTATCTACGGTACAGCTTGGGCAGATAAGAAGCAGCTAAAGCAATATTTGAATCGCTTACAAGAAGCCGAAAAGCGAGACCATCGTAAAATAGGTAAGAAGTTAGACTTATTCCACATGCAGGATGAGGCGCCAGGTATGGTCTTCTGGCATGACAAGGGGTGGAGTATCTACCAGACTATCGAAAACTACATGCGTACCAAGCAGCGCAAGTATGGTTATAAAGAAATTAAGACGCCTCAAGTGGTTGAGCGTACGCTATGGGAGAAGTCGGGCCACTGGGATAAATTTAGTGAGCAGATGTTTACTACTCACTCAGAGAACGCAGACTTTGCAATCAAGCCGATGAACTGCCCATGCCACGTTCAGGTATTTAATCAAGGCTTGAAGAGTTATAAGGAGTTGCCCTTACGTCTTGCCGAGTTTGGTTCTTGCCATAGAAATGAAGCATCTGGCGCTTTGCACGGTATTAT
>NZ_LWGJ01001894.1:0-2164 GCF_001635845.1 Oleiphilus sp. HI0132
TATTACGACCGCCATTTTTAGATTTCTTTTCAACTAACGGCGCATAAGGACGACCCTTGTATAAATGAGGGTGTACTACCTTAACGACATGACGACGGCCGGCAGATGTTGGTTTGGTTTTTACGACTGGCATAATTCGACCTCTACCTTATTCCACGTCCATGAAATCGATATCCTGACCTTCTGCCAATTTGACATAAGCCTTACGAATATCTTTGCGCTTACCAAGACCGTTCTTAGTGAACTTAGTCTTGCCTTTAATATTTACAGTTTGAACTGCTTCAACTGTAACATTGAAAAGTTTCTCAACAGCCTTCTTGATTTCTGGCTTGCTAGCATCCGCAGCAACCTTAAAACAAACCTGGTTGTTCTCTGCTGCCATAGAAGCTTTTTCAGAAATATGAGGACCTAAAAGAACCTTATAGATACGTTGTTCATTCATCCCAACATCTCCTCAATCTTTTTAAGAGCAGAAACTGTGACAACCACCTTATCGAAACCAACAAGGCTTACAGGGTCAACACTTTCCGCATCACGCACATCCACTTTAGGGATATTGCGAGACGCCAAATATAAGTTTTGATCAATTTCTTCAGAAATGATCAAAGTACTATCTAGCAAACCCTGCTCTTTCAACTTAGCAGTCAGCTCTTTTGTCTTTGGCTCAGCAACAGTTAGCTCTTCAACAACCAACAAACGCTCCTGACGAACCAACTCTGACAAAATAACCTGCATCGCTGCACGATACATTTTACGGTTTACTTTTTGAGAGTGATCTTGCGGCTTCGCAGCAAATGTAACACCACCTGAACGCCAGATTGGGCTACGAATAGTACCTGCACGTGCACGACCAGAACCCTTCTGCTTCCATGGCTTCTTACCACCACCACTTACTTCAGAACGAGTTTTCTGAGCTCGAGAACCCTGGCGGGCAGCTGCCATATATGCAGTGACAACCTGATGAACCAAAGACTCATTAAATTCACGAGAAAACGTAGCTTCAGATACAGCCACTGAATTTCCAGAACCAGTAATTGTTAATTCCATGACGCCCCCTATGCCTTCTGTGCTGGCTTGACAATGATGTCCGCGCCAGTAGCACCAGGAACAGAACCTTTAATCAATAAAAGGTTACGTTCTGCGTCTACACGAACGACTTCTAAGCTCTGAACAGTAACTTGTTCAGCACCCATGTGACCTGACATCTTCTTGCCTTTAAAAACACGACCTGGCGTCTGACACTGACCAATTGAACCGTTTGATCTGTGTGACAACGAGTTACCATGCGTCGCATCTTGCATGCCAAAGTTCCAACGCTTAATACCGCCCTGGAAACCTTTACCTTTAGACTGACCAGTTACATCAATAATCTGACCAACTTCGAAGACTGTCGCATTAAGTGCGTCACCTGCTTTAAGATCTTCGCCTTCGCCTTCCGCCAAACGGAATTCCCAAAGACCACGACCCGCTTCAACACCTGCTTTCGCAAAATGTCCAGCTGCAGCTTTAGATACGCGAGAAGCGCGACGCTCACCAACAGTTACCTGAATTGCACGGTAACCATCAACATCGTCTGTTCTCACCTGTGTGATACGGTTATCTTCAACCTCGATAACCGTTACCGGAATGGATGCACCTTCGTCTGTAAAAACTCGAGTCATCCCAGCCTTACGGCCGACTAAACCAATCGCCATTTTTCACCTCTTAAGTGTACGGGGCTTTCACCCTCTATGGCCCTATAAATTAGGTAGTTACACTTTACCGCTCGATCTAACTTGAACGGCACCAACTTTTTAGAAAAGTTGGAAAAACTTAACCAAGACTAATCTGAACGTCTACGCCAGCTGCCAGGTCAAGTTTCATTAGTGCATCTACAGTTTTTTCTGTAGGCTCTACAATATCCATCATTCTCTTATGAGTACGAATCTCATACTGATCACGCGCATCTTTGTTTACGTGAGGAGAAATCAAAACTGTAAATCTCTCTTTCTTAGTTGGAAGAGGAATCGGACCACGCACTTGCGCACCGGTTCTCTTCGCCGTATCTACAATTTCTTGTGTAGACTGATCGATCAGACGATAATCAAAAGCTTTTAGTCTGATTCTGATTTTTTGGCTTTGCATGTGACCAAAACTCCAGTAATTAGCCACTTAAACCCAAAAA
>NZ_LWGJ01001895.1:0-1187 GCF_001635845.1 Oleiphilus sp. HI0132
AAGTGTCATCTCCGAATTTAAAGTAGCTAATTTTAGCACTATAGCCTTTAGCATCGTCCAGAGGTAGCATGTATTGGTCTATTGGCTACATAGCTTTCAATCGAGTCTGACCCCCTTGAAAAAAGATGATTAAGAAACTTAAGTTTCAGCGCCTTTTGGCGATGATTTATATCGGTGCAGCACTGGGAATCATACATTTCTGGTGGCAGTTCTTTAACGGCTCGCTCTTTTCTATCGAAGAGCTAAGAGCACTGATGCCACATTTTGAAGGCTATTACTTGTGGGAAAGAAGCTTTGTGCTGCCTGATTTAATTCTGGCCTTTGGTATGCTAGTTTCTGCCCTGCCTTTGTGGTGCAACCAATGGATGCAAAAGGGCCGAGTACTCGCAGCAGCCTGCGCCGGTGCGGCACTGTTC
The DNA here is from genome assembly GCF_001635845.1 of Oleiphilus sp. HI0132. Classification (NCBI taxonomy): domain Bacteria; kingdom Pseudomonadati; phylum Pseudomonadota; class Gammaproteobacteria; order Oceanospirillales; family Oleiphilaceae; genus Oleiphilus; species Oleiphilus sp. HI0132. The sequence goes on from NZ_LWGJ01001895.1 coordinate 417, forward strand.
CTGGGGTTACTGGATTTGAGTTATGGTTTTTCGAGTGGTCTCTACCGCTTAGACCACCGTTTTGCAGGTGTCGTATTAGAAGCCGGCTTATCGATCACGGCAGTTGGCCTCTTAGGTCTAATCANTTTACTTTTTAGCCCCCAACAAGCTCGACCAGATTAAGCATCTGCTTCTAGCGACTCCTTCAGTAGTATCGTCTTCAATATATCGGGGTGGGTAACGATCCCGACAATCTGTTGATTCTCGAATACCGCTATCGCGTCCAAGCCATACTCCAACAAAGCTGGTGCTAAGTCTTCTACCTGAGTTTCTGGGTGGGTTGATAACAACGATTCGTGACAGAAGGCGTTTAGCGAGCTTTTCTGCGTTTCCTCGAGCTTACCACCCTGTGGGCTCATTAGAAAAGGGACGATCTTTTTATCAGATAGCATTCCGCAATATTTCTGTTCCTCATCAAGAATGACCAGGTGATGTATTTCATACTTCTGCATAATACGCCAGGCATCTTCGAGCGTCTTATCTTTGCTGATACTCAGTACCGGCGAGCTCATAATATTCTTCACTCTCCCTAAAGGGCTCCGGGCGGGCTTAACTTCTTGGTAGGCAGAAATCGCTTTCTGCTGGCTTGCACTCGGCTCCGCGGGTTTCTGCTTTGACTTTTGGCGATGATCTTTAAAGTCTTCGGGGTCGGTTTCAGCTTTAGAATGAACTTTCTGTATTTCAGTCAGTTCATCCGCTGGAGGAATATCACGAACCCTAAACTTTCGGTCT
>NZ_LWGJ01001896.1:0-1128 GCF_001635845.1 Oleiphilus sp. HI0132
CTAACTGGTCGTTAAAACATATGCGATGGCTAACCGAAATGGTGCTTCCGCACCCTTGCCAGCAAATCGTTTTACAAGAAATGATTCAGACTATTGATGAGCGCACTAAGCGATTAAAACGACTCGACAACGAGCTCACTCATCAAGTCAAGAAGTGGCGCTACTATCCTGTCGTTAAAGCAATACAAGCGATGCGTGGAATACGCCTCCTCATCGCAACAGGCGTAGTGTGTGAGCTTGGTGATCTAAGCCGATTTGATACGCCTAGAAAGCTAATGAGCTATGTCGGGCTCACCCCGAGTGAGCATTCTAGTCGCGATAAACGAAAACTTGGCAGCATTACAAAGTGCGGTAATGGACGCGTCAGAAACTGTTGATTGAGGGAGCGCACAGCTATCGGTATAGCGCACGAATATCCAAAGAAATGCAGGTAAGACAGGAAGGTCTACCTAAGGAGATTATCGATCAAGCATGGCAAGCGCAACTAAGGCTGTGAAAACGATATCAGAGGCTTATGAAGCGCGGTCAAAATTGCAATGTGGTCGTGACCGCAATAGCCCGTGAAATGATTGCCTTTATCTGGTCGATATCACGAGAAGTCATTTTACTTAAGGTCGACCCAAAAACACGTTTATCAAGAGTACCAGCTTAATGAGTTTAGCGTTAGCGCATTGGGTCAAGCAACGAGTGTGGTGTAATCACCGACGGCGTTAGGTAGGCAATGTAGCTTCATCGCATTGATCCACGAGCATAGACTGAAGACAGACACCACGACGTAAAAAGTAAGGTCGGATAGGTTCTTTAAAAAAAGAGCAACCCACGAATACCAGCATGATAACCGTCGAAATTATCTGCTTCATCTGATGCGCTAATGCTTCTTAAACAAAAGAAGTTGACTAAAAAAGAAAAAACTCTGGCCGTGCTATCGGCAGGAATTTGTGCAGTTTGCTTGACGTGGGGAGTCATACCAACGCCCGGCTAAACGGCGTAGTAACTGTGGCGACTTTTTTGGAACAAAAAAGGTGCGACTGTTACGGAGTCCGTTTGAGCCGTTGGTTATAACTTTATTTATTTGTAGCAATATGCCACAATTAATGCAGATTGTTACAGGAGCATTAACTATGGCAA
>NZ_LWGJ01001897.1:0-896 GCF_001635845.1 Oleiphilus sp. HI0132
CTGAAAATCTTTTGGCCAGGTTTGGCGTTCGCCTTTGAGAAAAACACTTTTCTGATTGATGTCGAGAGAAAAGTTTCGGTCTTCTGAAATAAACCAGCCATCAAGCGACAGCGAATCCAAATTTAGCGTTAGAGGAAAATCCAGAGAATCTATCAACCCTTGTACGGGAATAAATGTATTCTCGGGTGTTTGATAGACGAAAAGAGATTCTTCGAGTAATAGCTGATCGTAACTTAATTGTACGATCAGTATATTATCCTCTGCCAACTCAACAGGTTCTGGAGGGAGCTCTGCAAAAGCATGCTCCCATACAGCTAAGTAAACGANAAAAATCGAGAGGCCGGCATAGCGTGGCATATTAGGTAAAATCCATCTTACGTTATAAGAGTCTGCCAGGTGTCTAGAATGTTATCGTTTGCTCGATGACATTGCTGCCACCAAACTTTTCGTCCTCAGTAAAGCGTAGAAGATATTCTTTTCCAGTTAATGATGCCGCTTGGCTTAAGCGGACTTTGACTAGTCGTTTTAAAGTTGGAGTATATAAAGCGATACCTCGAATAAAGCCTACGCGGGAGCCAAGTTGCTCACCGTTCTTCTCATATAGTTCCACGTTCCCATAGAGAGAAAAATTTCCTTGGCGATGTAGCGAGAAGTGGAGCTCTTCTACTTGCTCGTTTTGCACGATTGGCTGAATGTCAGAGATGCTTGCCGTGGTCGTAGAAGCGCCTTTTCTAACGATTACGGGGATTGCTAGTTTTAATACTGGCTGAACGGCAAGGTTTAGTTGGATATCTTCATCGTTCTTTGGGGTAGCCGGAGAGTTCGCGTCAGCTTTTTGCGGGATCTGTTTAAGTACCAGGTGAGATAGATATTCCCCTTCTGCCAAACCTTTAGGG
>NZ_LWGJ01001898.1:0-849 GCF_001635845.1 Oleiphilus sp. HI0132
ATCGTACTAACGAGCCTCATTTGCTCGTTTTTACAAAGGACCTGAAAGCTTTATACCAGTCAGAAGCGTACAAGATGTTTGTTCTTGACGAACTCTATCACTCTAAGAAAAAGGCGCAGCAGGGTTCAGGGCATTCGCACTCCGGGAATAGTGTAGGGGATGCAGAATCTATTGTTAAACCGCTATCTCAGAACCCTTCAGTGTTTGTTGTAGGTGGCGATAGAAAAGAAGTGTTAATTGAGTTTGAGGGAACTGGTATTGCAAACTACTCATGCATGATAGAGTCCCACCGAAATAATGAAACAGTAGGAAGTATAGTCATTGAATAATAAGTTTGAGTCTCTAAGCGTCAAAGCGGTCGATTGGCAAGATGGTGCGCTGGTTCTATTGGATCAGAGAAATCTACCTTTGTCTGAAGATTATATGAGTTGTCATGATGTTGAACAGGTTTATACGGCAATCAAGACGATGGTTGTACGTGGAGCGCCTGCAATTGGTATTTGTGCGGCTTACGGTGTTGTTTTGAGCGCAAAAAAGCACTTAATGAATGGAGTCGATTTTTATGAACGTATTAACAAGGATATTGAATTCCTGAGTCAAGCTAGGCCTACCGCGGTAAATTTAGCATGGGCTCTGAAAGTTATGCAGGAAGAGCTCCTAGCGCAGAAAGAGCAGGATTTTAGTTTAGAAAAGCTGCTTCTCCGCGCCCAGGAAATTCATCAAGAGGATATTGCTAACAACTTTAAAATGGGTGATTTAGCCTGTTCCGTGTTTAAACGCTTCCATGAAAAACCGTTCTCTGTCATGACTCATTGTAATGCCGGAGGCTTGGCTACAGGTGGCTATGGA
>NZ_LWGJ01001899.1:0-947 GCF_001635845.1 Oleiphilus sp. HI0132
AAACATTCAGCTCTCCATCTTCATACCATGAAATATGTAAGTCATCTTTTGCAAATGAGACATCTTTGACTTTGGTGAAGGGTTTATCCCAATACAAGCGCTCAGCTTCTTTTCGCCAGTAGTCTTCATTCTTCTCTATCGACATTTGATACAGGCTCTGATAGCCAACTTTATCGATGTTTGGCACAAAATCACTGGTTGAATTAGAGGTAGTGTAGTTATTCTGGGCAGCTAAGCTCATGACAGGCTCCTTGAAGTCTATGTTACCGAGTAAGTAGATATAACTCTTATTGTCAACATATTCTGGCCGCCGCCAATTAGACCTTGGTCGAGCACTAGACTATGGTCTAAAGCTCTCTGGACAATAAACTAAAGAAATAGCACAACCGACTTCAGTGTTTGTTTCATCAATTGAACAAACAACCCAGACTAGTGATAATGTTCACCCATCAAATGACACTCGCAATAAACTCATACCACAGCTCTCAATTCCACGGTATTTTCGCTCTCATATAAGCATTAGTCTACTTTAGAAAGAATCTTCTTTCTCCGCCTGGTCAAATAGCTTTTGAAGTTCAGAATGATAGGCACCTTGAGAGGAATAATCACTTTCAGGACCTCGCTAAGAAAATATAAAAGCCGTATTTTCCGATACCAGAACAAGCGTGATATCTTCTTTGCGGTGAAGTCGTATCCATATTGGAATACCGGCGCAAACTGTTCGTGGTTACCAAACCGACTATATTTAGCCAAGTCAAATGACAAGACCAAATCAGCCCTCTTCAACTGCTCCTTGGTACGCTGATCAATTGCGATATCGATAGCATTCCCCATTATAGCGACCATATCTTTAGGTTCTTGATAGCGACTCACGCCATTCAAATCAACAGCGATAGTAATACCCGCACCCATCTGTTCAAGTGCTGAAACGGGTACGTTTTCAGTGA
>NZ_LWGJ01001900.1:0-748 GCF_001635845.1 Oleiphilus sp. HI0132
AGCCGTACCCGCTGCAAACAACTTACCGCCAGTAGCGCCGTAAAGACAAGTATTACCAACAATGGATGTTTCCTGGGTTTTGAACTCACTACCTTGAGGGGGTCGAATGGTTAGTTTACCACCAGTCATACCTTTACCAACATAGTCGTTTGCATCGCCTTCAAGGTTCATATTCAAACCACCAGCATTCCAAACACCAAAGCTCTGACCAGCTGTACCCGTCAAATTCAAGTTGATTGGCGCACTCACCATACCTTGATTACCATGACGCTCTGCGATTTCGCCAGAGATTCGTGCACCAACCGAACGATCACAGTTAGTCACTTCGTAATCGAAGGTACCACCCGACTTGGATTCAATTGTTGGAACTAAGTCCTCAACCATTTTTTCGGCCAACAAGGCTTGGTCAAACGGAGCATTACGCTCTACCTTACAGGTATGCGGTTTATCTTCAGGTATTCCCTCAGTCGAAAGAATCGGCGATAGGTCAAGCTTGTTCTGCTTATCAGTAGTACCTGACAAAATGTCTAACAAATCTGTACGACCAACCAGCTCTTCCAAACTACGAACACCTAGCTTAGCCATCCACTCACGCGCTTCTTTCGCAACAAAGCGGAAGAAGTTCATTACCATTTCTACGGTACCGTTGAAGTACTCATCACGAAGTAATTCGTTCTGAGTCGCAACACCCGTCGCACAGTTGTTCAAATGACAAATTCTCAAATAACGACAACCCAAAGCAACCATA
>NZ_LWGJ01001901.1:0-993 GCF_001635845.1 Oleiphilus sp. HI0132
CATGGGCTTATTAGGTGGCCAGGCCAAAGCGATGGTGGTGACCAGCTCTCGTAAAGAAGCGGTGCGTTACAAGCTGGCGTTTGATAAGTACATCACCGAAAAAGGCTATCAGAAGATTCAGGCCATGGTGGCGTTCTCGGGTGAGCTGGAGTTCACCGATAGAGATCCTAATGCTGAGGCGTTAATCGGCGAGAAGTTTACCGAAACCAGTATGAACCCCGGCCTGAAAGGCCGTGATATGCGCAAAGCCTTTGACAGTGACGATTATCAGGTGATGATCGTGGCGAATAAATTCCAGACCGGTTTTGACCAGCCCAAGTTATGCGCCATGTATGTCGACAAAAAACTGGGCGGGGTAGAGTGTGTGCAAACGCTGTCGCGCTTAAACCGCACCTTCCCCGGTAAGGCTGAGTGTGGCACTTACGTGCTGGACTTCTTTAATGACCCTGAAGATATATTGGGAGCTTTCCAGCCTTACTTCCAAACAGCAGAACTGGCCGATGTATCCGATCCGGATTTGATTTTTGATCTATCCGATAAGTTAAAAGCAGCCGGTATATTCCTCTGGAGCGAAGTAGAGCAGTTCTGCGATGCCTTCTTTGTGAAGAGCAAAAGTAATGCTGCTATTGCCAATATCTGTAAGCCAGCGGTGGATCGCTGGCAGAAGCGCTACCAGTTGGCGGTAGAGGCATTTAAAGAGGCCAAGGATATGTTTGAGCGCACAAAGCGAACGGACGATGCTGTATTGATTGCTAACGCCGAGAATAGCTTTAAAGAGTGCAAGCAAGCGAAAGATGAGCTGGAAATATTCAAAAAGGACTTGGGTACCTTCGTACGGTTCTACGAGTTCATGTCTCAGATCGTAGACTACGACGATAAAGAGCTAGAAAGGCTCAGCTTGTATGCGCGCAACCTGCAACCCATGTTAAGGGAAGCGGTCATCGAAGATGGCGACATTGATCTATCAAATGTCCAGCTCAGCCACTATCGTTT